>JAHFMK010000015.1 GCA_023264435.1 Candidatus Kaiserbacteria bacterium | reverse complement strand
TATTATATTTATCGCTATTGCTCTTGCATTTTTTGTACAGCTTTTTATGTTACAAGTTGTGCATGGGACAGAATTTGCAATAAAGAGTGAACAAAATCGAATCGCCTCTACACTTATCGTTGCTGAGCGGGGAATTGTATATGATAGAAATAAAGAGCTTATTGCATGGAATGAACTTGATACCACGAAACAATATGATTTTCCTGTACGAGCATATACTGATAGACGTGGTTTCGGACAGCTCATAGGCTATGTGAGTTATCCACAAAAGGACTCATCTGGTTTTTATTTCCGCACTGAATATCTCGGCCGAAACGGCATTGAAGAAGCATATGAAAAAGAATTGCATGGTAAAAATGGTAAACAACAAGTCGAAACAAATGTGCATGGAGACATTATTTCGCAAAATATAGTTGATACTGCGGTCGCGGGACAAGAAATTACACTCTCACTCGATGCAGAATTATCTGAAATGATGTACGACATTATTGCATCTACTACAAAGCAAAATGGATTTCGCAGTGGTGCAAGTGCAATTATGGATGTGCATACTGGTGAAATTATTGCACTGAGTAGCTTTCCTTCCTATGATCCCGAAGTGCTTGCGGATGGTGATAATGTAGATTTGATTAATACCTATAATAATGATAAACGGTTTCCATTTTTGAATAAAATTGTGAATGGTGTGTATACTCCTGGTTCTATTGTAAAACCATTTGTTGCGTATGGTGCATTGGCAGAAAATATTATCAGTCCCGAAAAGATTATCGTAAGTAAGGGGAGTATTGTTATCCCCAATCCATATGACCCTACAAAACCTGCGGTATATCGTGATTGGCGACAGTCACTCGGTGCTATGACAATGCGTGACGCTATCGCCTATTCATCGAATGTATATATGATGACTATCGGTGGTGGATACGGTGACCAAAAAGGACTTGGTATAACAAAACTTGATAGATATTTTTCACTTTTTGGATTGGGTAGCACAACAGGGATAACACTTGCAGGAGAGCAAAAAGGTTTGATACCAAGTCCAGAATGGAAAGAAAAAATCTTTCACGATGATTGGCGTTTAGGAGATACCTATCTTACCGCAATAGGACAGTTTGGTTTTCAAGTTACTCCGCTTCAAATGCTTCGTGCGTACGGAGCCCTTGCAAATGGTGGCACGCTCGTTACTCCTGTGGTGATAAAAGATAGTCAAGGTGCGACTAGAGATATTGGACTTATTCCAGACGATTTAAAAGTAATACAAGAAGGGATGCGTCGTACGGTCATACAAGAGGGTGGTACTGCACGTCCACTGGATCGTAAGGATGTTGCCATCGCAGCAAAGTCTGGTACTGCTGAGCTCGGTGAAGCGAAATCAATGGTGAATTCATGGATTGCAGGATTTTTCCCCTATGAGAAACCAAAATATGCATTCATCTTATTTATGGAATACGGGCCACGAACAAATACGGTGGGAGCTTCATCGGTTATGGGTAAGGTTTTTGATTGGATAGCAGAACATCGACCAGATTATATTAATCCAAAATCGACATAATTTTCCACACGTTGACTTCGGGTGCGAGCTACGTATAATTGAAGCACCAGAAGGATGTATGTATAGAAAAAATGTTTTACGTACAACGTCTGCGTACATCTGGCAAATAATGCATAATTATCATGAATGAACCACACGATTCTTTCTTAACAAAAGAGAAATACGAAGAACTCAAAAAAGAACTATCTCACCTAAAAACAGTCCGTCGAAAAGAGGTTGCTGAATCACTTGAATATGCACGGAGTTTAGGAGACATATCTGAAAATGCGGAATATCAAGAAGCGCGCGATATGCAGGCAGCTATTGAAGAACGTATTCAGTATCTTGAACAAGTTATAAAAGAAGCTAAAATTGTCGCAAACATTAAGAAAGGTGACGCAGTAGGGTTAGGGAGCATAGTATCAATTAAAAATGATAAAGACAAAGAACCCCGAGTATATAGTATCGTTGGTTCTGAGGAGGCAAATATTCATGACCATAAACTTTCGTATCTTTCTCCATTAGGAGAAGCACTCATGGGAAAAACAAAGGGTGATTCGTTCACCTTTGAAACACCAGGAGGAAAGCAGACGTATACTATTCTTAAAGTAGAATAAAAAATGCAAATCCGCGGGGCCGAAGGCCCCGCGGATTTGCATTTTAGTACAGACAGGTTACTATATTTTTTACTATGTCATCAATTCAAGAAATACGCGCTGAACGACTCAAAAAAATCGAGATACTCAAAGCACAGGGAATGGATGCATATCCATCGAGCACAAGACGCACACATAGTGTTGAACGTGCAACACAATCATTCCAGGCTATTGAACGAGAGGGTTCAATAATCACCCTTGCAGGACGTATTATGATTGTGCGTGGGCAAGGAGCAATTATGTTTGCAGATATCTTTGATGGCACGGGAAGTATACAGGCTGTCTTCAAAGAAGATGTGACTGACAGCGCATTATTTAACTTGTTTAAGGATGTGATTGATGGAGGTGATTTTATCGAAGTTACGGGGACACTTTTTGTGACACAACGTGGAGAGCGTTCCATACTCGTGACTACATGGAAAATGTTGAGTAAAAGTCTTTTGCCGCTTCCTGATAAATACCATGGCCTTCAAAACGAAGAGGAACGATTTCGCAAACGATACCTCGATATACTGACTCGCCCAGAACTACATGAAATGTTTGTTCGCAAAGCACTGTTTTGGGATACGGCACGTTCATTTATGAAAGCGAAAGGGTTTTTGGAAGTCGAAACACCAACACTTGAAGTAACCACTGGTGGTGCGGAAGCTCGACCATTTAAGACATATCACAATGATTATGATATGGATGTATTTCTCCGTATTTCAGTAGGTGAGTTGTGGCAGAAACGTCTCCTCTCTGCAGGATTTGAAAAAACATTTGAAATTGGTCGTACCTATCGCAATGAAGGTTCAAGTCCTAACCATCTACAAGAATTTACTAATCTTGAATTGTATCAAGCGTTTGCAAATTACGAAGATGGAATGAAATTGGTCGCTGAACTCTATCGTACGATTGCACAAACAGTATATGGGAAAACAAAATTTACGCGGGGTGAATACACGTTTGATCTCGCTGATACATGGCAACGTGTTGAGTATAGTGAAGAGGTAATGAAACAGACAGGAATAGATATACATACAGCATCTGACGTTGCTATTGTAGAGAAACTACAAACACTTGGTGTAAAGTACGATGGCAATACAAGGGAGCGACTCATTGATACACTTTGGAAATATTGTCGCAAGCATATTGCAGGACCAGCATTTCTTATCAATCATCCAAAGCTTGTATCACCACTTGCAAAAGAGATGGAAGGGAATGCGGTACTCACGCAACGCTTCCAACCAATTATTGCAGGAACTGAGGTGGGGAATGGATACTCAGAACTCAATAATCCTTTTGAACAACAAAAACGTTTCACTACCCAACAAGAACTGATTGACCGTGGTGATGAGGAGGCTATGATGCCCGATGATGAGTTTGTAGAAATGCTTGAACACGGTATGCCACCAGCATGTGGTTTTGGTTTTGGAGAGCGACTTTTTGCAATTTTTGAAGATAGACCAATTCGAGAGATAACTCTGTTTCCATTGGTAAAACCAAAATTATAAGTACATACCATTTTAAAAAACCGCGAGCCTTCGGCTTGCGGTTTTTTAAATAGTATATAGCCCTGTGTATAACTGTGGTGTGCTGTGGGATAGAGTGGTATATAATAGACATGTGGTGGGAGATAGTGGTAAACTATGAAAGTAGTTTAATCAGTTTAGAGTTTATCCAAATCATGTTAATTGGAGAGTACACACACAATATCGATGCCAAGAAACGGCTGTCCTTACCTTCTAAATGGAGGGAGGAACTTGGTAAGAAACTTGTAGTTACTCGCGGACTCGACAACTGTCTCTTTGTATATCCCTTGAAAGAGTGGGAGAAGATCACCTTAAAAATTGGTCAACTCCCGCTTGGACAAGCGGACACACGAGGGTTTAACCGGTTCTTCCTTTCGGGAGCGGTTGAGGTGGAGGTAGATACTGTAGGACGAATTCTCGTTCCTGATTTCTTAAAGGAATTTGCAGGTCTCAACGCAAAAGTTGTGCTTGCAGGTATCCATGATCGTGTAGAAATGTGGGATGAGAATCGATGGATAACATATAAACAAAAGATTGAAAGCCAAGCTGACGAATTTGCAGAAAAATTAGGACAGATTGGCGTCCTCTAATGTTTGTATGAAAAACCACATTACAGTACTTGCTGAGGAAGCAGTTGAAGCACTCATGATCACAGATGCATCAGTAGTGGTGGATGCAACACTCGGTTCAGGAGGACACGCCATGCGTATTCTTGAAAAACTGAGAGAGAAGGGAATTTTTGTGGGTATCGATGCGGATGCATCAGCAATTGAAAAAAGTCGCTCAAAACTTTCTGTGTATAGTGCACAGAAACATCTTTGCACCGACAATTTTCGCAACATTGACTCAATACTTGCTCATTTAGATATTACAAAAACAGATGCAATACTCGCAGACCTCGGTTGGCGAATGGAGCAGTTTAGCGGGAATGGTAGAGGGTTTTCATTTCAAGTCGATGAACCACTCCTCATGACATTTGGAAACCCAGATGATTATCTATTCACTGCATGCGATGTTGTCAATGAATGGGAAGAAGAGCATATCAAAGATGTACTGAAAGGATATGGTGAAGAACGATTTGCAGGACGTATTGCAAACGCAATTGTGACTGCACGCACTATAAAACCAATTAATACTACATTTGAACTTGTTTCTATCATCAACGATGTTGTCCCTTATTTTTACAGAACAGGACGCATTCATCCCGCGACACGCACCTTTCAAGCACTCCGTATTGTCGTCAATGATGAACTTCAAATTCTCGAAGAATTTATCAAGAAAGCAATCATGCTTTTGGCTCCAAAAGGAAGACTTGCAATCATTACATTCCAAAGCTTAGAAGACCGTATTGTAAAGCACTGTTTTAAAAACTACGCACACGATTTGATTGGTTATGTCATTACGAAAAAACCAATTACTGCACAACCCGTTGAATTACACACTAATCCACGATCAAGAAGTGCGAAATTAAGAATTTTTGAAAAAATATGAGAATAAATACACACAGTACAATATATAGAGATGAATCAATGTTTTTTTATGTTGCCATTATTTCTCTTTTATCTGTTTTTTTTGCATATATATATTTTGTAAGCATTTCAATTGCTGATGTTGTAATACGAAAAGAGATTGATTCACAAATTGCAACAGTTGGTACTACCATTGGTAGACTTGAAGCAAACTATATTGAAATGCAACATTCTATGAGTAATGATATTGCAACACATAGTGGTTATGTATCAGTTGCACATAAAGTATTTATTAATAAATCAAGTTCTAATACATTGGTGATGAATCAAAATTAGTTTCATGAGAAGAGATGCAGTTAAAAGGATACGTATAGTTACTGCCATCTTATTGTTTTTTGTATGTATATTACTTGTGCGTTTGTACATGATACAAGTAGTGCAAGGTAGTGCATATCGTGAAAAGGCTGAAAGTCAATATGTGCATACCGTACATGATTTATATAAACGAGGAAGTATTTATTTCACGACAAAAGACAATGAGCTTGTTTCGGCAGCAACCATAAAGACTGGGTTTTTGTTGGCAATTGACCCTTCAAAAATTGTTGATCCGGATGATGCATACAATAAGATTTCAAGTGTTATTCAAATTGATAAGAATAATTTTATAGCACGTGCACTTAAAAAAGATAAAACATACCAAGAGATAAATCGTGAAGTACAAAATGAAGATGCTGAGAAAATCAAAGCATTTAAAATTCCAGGAGTAAAACTTTATCAAAATCAATGGAGATATTATCCAGGAAAATCACTCGCTGCTCGCACGATTGGCTTTATTGGATATGATGAAGATACACTCATAGGGAAATATGGATTAGAACGATATTATGAAGAAACACTCAAACGAGATAATGAACGAATGACTGTTAATTTTTTTGCAGAAATTTTTGGCAATCTCGGTGATGTAGTATTTAATGCAGATGAATCAAATCAAGGTGATATTGTAACAACAATTGAACCAACAGTTGCACGTGCACTTGATAAAGTGCTCGATGATGCACAAAAACACTGGAATAGTGCACTGACGGGAGGTATTATCATAAATCCACGGAATGGTGAAATACTTGCATTAAACGTAATTCCATCTTTTGACCCAAACAATCGTTCTAATGCAAAAATTGAAGATTTTAAAAATCCACTCGTCGAAGATGTCTATGAACTTGGTTCTATTATTAAACCACTGACCGTTGCAGCGGGAATTGACGCAGGTGTCATCCGTCCTGAATCAACTTATTTTGATGCTGGGTCCGTTACACTTAATGGACAGACATTTAGTAACTATGACGGACGAGGACGAGGTACTGTAAGTATGCAGGAAGTACTTAATCAGTCACTCAATACAGGAGTAGCACATATTGCATCACTTTTGGGTAAAGAAAAATTCCGTAAATATTTTTATGGATTAAAACTTGGTATAGAAAGTGGCATCGATTTGCCAAGTGAAGGACATGGACTTGTACAAAACCTTGAATCAAAACGCGAAATTGAATTTGCAACAGCTTCATTTGGTCAAGGTATAGCATTAACACCAATTGGCGCAGTACGAGCACTCTCAACATTGGCAAATGGTGGTGTGCTTGTGACACCACATTTGGTAAAAAATATCATATACGAAAATGGAAAAAATAAAGAAGTGAGTTATCCGGAAGGTGATAGAGTATATAGTGAGCAAACAAGTGAAGATATTACACGTATGCTCGTAAAGGTAGTGGATAACGCACTAAAAGGTGGTAAAGCAAAGAATGAGTATTATGCAATAGCAGCAAAAACTGGTACTGCTCAGATCCACGACCCTGCAAATGGCGGATATTATAAAGATAGATTTTTGCACTCATTTTTTGGCTATTTTCCAGCATATGACCCACAATTTTTAATTTTCCTGTATACTGTGGAACCGAAGGGAGTAAAGTACGCTTCGGAAACATTAACTGACCCATTCATTGAACTTGTCCAATTCTTAATAAATTATTATGCATTGCCACCTGACCGATAATTAATGAGACATACGTATGAAGAAAATTTTAAAAAAAATTATTGTTACCATATTGACGTATGAAGCAAAAATGCTCTTAAAGCGAACGAGCCCACATATTATTGCAATAACTGGAAGTGTTGGAAAAACTTCAATCAAAGATGCTATTTATACAGCTCTTAAAGGTACAATTCATGTACGAAAAAGTGACAAAAGTTTCAACTCAGAAATAGGTGTACCACTCTCAGTACTTGGGCTACCAAATGCGTGGAGTAATCCGTTGCAGTGGCTAAAAAATATCTTTGATGGTGCAATGTTGGTGATACATCCTGGTGAATATCCCAAATTACTTATACTTGAAATGGGAGTCGATAGACCAGGTGATATGGATAAGCTTACTGCATGGATACGTCCTGATGTTGTGGTGCTGACCCGACTCCCGGATGTTCCTGTGCACGTAGAATATTTTGATTCACCTGAAGCAGTTATTCGGGAAAAAGAAAAATTAGTGCTTGCTCTTAAGCCTGATGGAGTCCTTGTGTACAATCAAGATGATGAAAAAATTGTAGCTATTGCAAAAAACTTATTTCAAAAGACTATCGGATATAGTCGATACTCACTCTCACCGTATACTGCTTCTGCTGACAAAATCATTTATGAGAACGGTCGAGCAATTGGCTTTGAGTTTATGTTGACACACCTTGATACTGCGGTGCTTATGCGAGTACAGGGTTCACTTGGAGTGCAACATGCGTACAATTATGCTGCGGCAACTGCTGTTGCTTCTATCTTTGATATAGGCATTAAAACCGTTGCAGATACACTTCGGATGCATGTACCACCACAGGGTCGTATGCGACTTATAGACGGTATCAAGGACACACTTATCATTGATGATACATACAATGCGTCTCCAACCGCTACTGAACGTTCACTCATCACACTTAGTGAACTGAAAGGTGTAAAACGTAGGATTGCCGTCATGGGTGACATGATGGAGCTTGGACAATTTTCAATTCGTGAACATGAACGTATTGGGGCACTTGTTGCACAATGTGCTGACATACTCGTCACCGTTGGTATACGTGCTCGAGGATATTCAAAAGGAGCAATGGAAGCAGGCATGAATCCAAAAAATATTTTTGAGTATGATGATGCATTGAAAGCAGGACAAGAAATTCAAACATTCATAAAACCAGGTGATGTGCTTTTGGTGAAAGGGTCACAATCAATTCGTGCTGAACGATTTGTTGAAGAAATTATGGCTAACCCAAAAGATGCGGAGGAGTTGCTTGTGCGACAGGGTAAAGAATGGAAAGCGATGGCGTAATATCATTAGTTTGCTTTTTCCCCAGAGATTTTGAAAATTGTTATTCTCCTATGTCATTCCATCACATTGAGTATGCGTAGGTCACAGTAGCTCTGTATGACTAAAAAATTCATGGTATGCTTAATGAACGTTATTCGTTAGTAATTATTTTATGAATATCAACGATCATACAACCCCTGAGAAGCTTGAACGATATGCATTCATGTGGTCAATTGCCCGCATGGTGATTGCATCAGTTTCACTTTTCTTCGGTGCTGTCCCTATTGCATTAAGAATTTTTGATTATCAATTAGGATTTTTTGTCCAGCTTGCATGGCTTATCTCAGGAATTGCTTCGATATACCTTGGCTATATGTGGTACAAAAATAAAAAGAGTATCTTTGGAGCAAATCATCAAAATGACACAATATTTTTCTTAATACTCGT
>JAHFMK010000102.1 GCA_023264435.1 Candidatus Kaiserbacteria bacterium | reverse complement strand
GGTATTCGTGAGCCATGAGACAATATTCGGCACAATCGATTCAATGATTGATGATGTAGATACTGGTGTAATTTCGTTAGTGTTTGGTATCAGTGGTGCGGGTTCGAGCGGGATAGATACCGCTTCTGTAGAAGTTGATAATTCAGATGGCATAACAACACTTTGCACAGACTCAGTACTGCTCGACATTGTTGGTACAAAGATTGATTCAGGACTGATGGGTGGTGCTACTGAATCATTCGGTGTCGGTATATCCTTGTATATACTAAATTGTGAAAGTCGGTTGTCATCGTTGTATTGTGCTGTTTCAGTGTAGTGTGAAGTGAATATGTCCGCGAAGCTCCATGAAAAAAGTGAACGAAGTGAAAATACTCCATCATTTTTTCCGTCACTTGGTATTTCGGTCGTTTCCACAACATTTCCAAGTTCATCATATGCGTATTCAACTGCACTTCCGTCTGCTCTAAGTTCGCGTGTAAGCAGACCTTCTTCATCATATGAAAACGAAGACGTTTGAACATTACCTGAAACAGTAGTGAGATTTTCTCCGTCATATTCCAGAGAAGTCTCTTCATTAGCGTCTGCAAGCGCAAAGAGTGGTTCAAGAAAAGTGTATGCAAGTGTTTTCACTATTCCCATGTTTGCAACAGCCATTGGTTTTGATTGTGAAATACCGGTAAGGTTGCCATCAATATCATATCCGTAATAGCTCGCTGTACCGTCTGGATTAACAATCTTAATGGGACGCCCCGCCATATCATATTCTGCTTCAGTGGTAGCACCATGTTCATCCTTCGTTGCTACAATATTTGCTTGTGCATCAAGTGAAACTGACACCAGCTCACTTGCACTACTGCCCTTTGCTATTTGTTGTGCTGCAATACGATTTGCATGTGTAGCAAATTGCTTCGTCTTTTGTTGTGTGATTTCAGGAAAATCTGTATTAAGTGTCGGTACTGCTTCTTTTTCTAATACAGGTTGATTTTGTTCAACGTGCATTATCTCAGTGTTTGTATTGTCTGGAGCAAATGCTATGACAGGAATGTCACTTCCCTTTGTATATGTCACAATGGAACCCTGTGTCCCAGCATTCGAGTATGTATCATAATACTCTTTTGGACTCACATTTTTTGTATCGGTACGTTCCTCATTTACCATTTCAGAAAATGGAAGCTGAAGTGGGCTCAATAGTACTGCTAATGCAATAAAAAAGGCGACAAATCGCTTGCCGCCCTGAACGCAGATATGAGTTACACGTTTCACTAAAGATAAAAGTTTTTGCATACGTTATGTTAATGAGTTCTAAAAAATAACCCCTTCCCAACAACCGCTAAAAGTGCAAGAACTATTTGATGACAGTAAACCACATATTAGAAAAACCGCAATGTTGTGTCGCTAATACTAAAATTGATACCTCTTATACCAACGGAAACTCAATGTGAAATACGGAGCCCTTGCCCTGCCCCTCTGATTCAGCCCAAACCGTACCACCCATTTTTTCTACCATAATCTTTGCGACATAGAGTCCGAGCCCTGTGCCTGAAGTATTTACACTATTCGCATTTTTTGCACGGACAAATTTATTAAATACACCGTTTCGAGTATCTTCGTCCATTCCAATCCCTGTATCGTGGATAGTAATTATAGCTTTCTTCTGCTTTATATCATCATGTGCAATAACAGTGATGGTGCCATGTGGTGTATATTTCATAGCATTATCAATGATGTTATTGATAATCTGCCGTGTCTTACCAATATCTGCGTGCACTATCATATTTCCCGTATTCTCAGACCGAAAGAGTAATACCAACCCCGCTTTCATCACTACTTGTCGCATCTCATCCACAATTTTTTCTGTTTGCTCTTTCAGATTAAAGTCACTGAGTTCGTATTTCATATTGCCAGCTTCAATGCGTGATACATTAAGATAGTCTTCTACTGATTGTGCCATAAAACGAGCAGAGTCAGAGATATTTTTGAGTACGTCAACTGCCTTTTCTGGAAGCTTTCCATACGTACCTTCTACAAGCATTGATGCATATCCACGGATTGAGGTAAGCGGACTGCGAAGTTGGTGCGAAGCAATAGAAACAAATTCTGACTTCATCTTATCAAGCTCTTTAAGCCGTACATTTGCTTTTGCAAGGTCACCCGCAAGTTCTTCAATCTGCTCGCGGAGAGCAACTTCTTTTTTTACAGATTTCACCAAGTAATATCCAGCGATGGTGGTAATGAGTAGTGTAATACCAGCAATGATACGGGTAGTGTCACTTTTTGCCACAAATAGTAGTGACCCCACGAGGAACCAAAGCGATACCACCAGTGCCTGAGCACCGATGAGTTTTATGTTGAATGCTTTGTATTTGACGATGAGAAAAGATAAAACTATCAAGAAAATCAGCATTCCAAATGGTCCAATGAGGTTGATTTCAAAAATACGCGTAAGTTCTGCTAATACATCTGAGAAAAGAAGTATCACGATCATAGAGGCTGTACCAAGTGAAATGAAAATTATTTCAGAGCGTCGCGTTTTTATATAGAGTAGAAATCCATGGATTAATGTCACCAGTGCGGCGACTGACATTAACGTATAAATATAGGCGAATAGTGCTCCTGTGCTTGACTCAC
>JAHFMK010000101.1 GCA_023264435.1 Candidatus Kaiserbacteria bacterium | reverse complement strand
GAGCACAAAAGAAGGAATGATATTTAACCTTCAAGATAGTATCTGTACTCTACGGAAAGACGTAGCCAGGATAAGACAAAAGAGAGTGAATGCTGTTGATGCACAAAGTACACAACATGCCTATATTACATGTTGCAATGGATATGTTTTCTTTTGAGAAGAAGAAAATCCCCGCGCCAGAGGCGCGGGGATTTTCTGTATAAAAATTAACTACCTAAATACGATATGTAGGTGGACTTTGTGGTACGGAATTATGTCCTTTACTACAATAAAATCCTTTCTCACACAGATAATCAGGTGTAATTGCTCGATTATCAAGACCAAGCCCTTCAACAAGTAAATTAACAATGCCCCACATACTCACCATAATCACAAAAGCAATAATACTCCACAGCATAAGTGATTTAGCCTTCGTTTGTCCCTCATCAGACGCACCTTCAAATATGAAATAGCGTACAGCATTCCATATAAATATGAGACCAGCAATTGCAAGTAAAAAAGGTACGATTAAGTCATTGAGAAAAATAAGAAACTTTGGAATTGCTGTTTGTAAATCCATATCTACTATCATATCGTAAACATACCCTAAAACAGGAGTTTTTATACATATTGACAATAAATTGTGGCATGGTATAATACGAAAGGTTTAATTCCTTTTCTGTTTCCCTTGGAGGGAGTTATGAAGAATTTTTTGTTGTTTTTGGTTGCAGTAGGACTTTTTGGTGCATTGGGCGTTGTTACGCTCAATGCACTAGACCAGCCCATTGCCATGGTGAATGGCAAAGGGCAATGCGAATACTTCGTGACCATCGAAGATGGTCACGAAGTTGAGGGCAAATGTCCTCAAAACTGGAAGAAATTCCAGATGAAGCGCGTCTCCTCCAAGAGAGAATTGGAGGAGATGCGAATGTATTTTGCAGGTAAGGAAGACCTGCAAGGAGATGAGAAGGAATTCTTAAAATCTCTCAAGAAGGAGCTTGAGAAACGTGCAAGGATTGCACAACGTGAGTGACGCCTCACTCAAAAACCCGATGCAACACGCATCGGGTTTTTTTATGTACGATATCTGTGGAAAATGTGAAATAGCCGGCACGCGAAGCGTGCCGGCTATTGTATGTGGCAGAACGTTGCTACCGATACTTCATGTTCGGTTTCTTGTTATACGTATTCTTTCCTTTGATAGTGCTTCCGAGACGGCGATTTTTATGTCGCCGTTCCATACACTTCCGCTCGTCATCGGACATCTCTTCCTGAGCTCTTCCCTCAGCTTCACGATTGTCTCGTGCCCGAAACACAGTTCCACCACATGTCCATGAGCTCATAAAAACTCCACATTGTTGAATCCAGATAAGAAGATATCATGCCTTTACGAGAGATGCAACGAGATGAATGACCAAAGGTACTTCTGTGGTCATTGCTAATAATGCCTCGTATTGTAGCAAAAACCGTACCGGTATTTTACCGGTACGGTTTTCGGGGGTTATATCATTGAGTTTGGTTTTGTTGTATGGTGCGCGCTCTAGGGGTCGAACCTAGGACCTTTCGAGTATCAGTCGAATGCTCTAGCCAACTGAGCTAAGCGCGCATATCTGTATTTCAATTGAAATTCAGTGCAACTGATACTACCAAAAACATTGGGTTTGAGCAACACACACAACGTGACCTGATGATTGATTACTGTACTTCAGTGTTATCTTCAACGAGAGACGATTTCTGAGCTTTTTGTTGTTCGCCCATGGTATCAATTTTTTCTTCTAATCGTTCGACACTTGTTGAAATATTACCAAGATCATCTTGAACTTTGACGCTGAGAAAATAAGTAAAAGTTGCAAAACTAATCACCAAAGCCCATGCAATTATGGGGAAAAATTTCGATGACTCCAATGTATTTTTCATATGTACTTAGTATAGCAAGAAATCCTCATGTTTTTTGCATTTATGTTTAAAACCATAAAGCCACGCACACCCATTATTGTTATTTTATGCTATGATGCGAATACTATGGAAAGCCCTAGAGATTATTTTAAAGGTAAAAAAATAACCGTCATGGGACTTGGGCTTTTGGGACGTGGTGTCGGAGATACCGCATATCTTGCTGAATGTGGTGCGGATATTATAGTGACTGACCTTAAAACAAAAGAAGCACTTATGTCTTCACTTACACAACTTCGTGCATATAAAAATATCACGTATATTTTTGGAGAGCATCGTGTGGAGGATTTTGTGGGAAGAGATATGGTACTCAAATCTGCGGGAGTGCCACTCGATTCAAAGTATATTGAGATTGCGAGAAAAGACGGTGCGGAAATTGCAATGAGCGGTGCACTCTTTGCAAAACTTTCTGGTGTACCTATTATTGCCATTACAGGTACACGAGGAAAATCAACGGTGACGCACATGATTCATCATGTGCTGACACATATGACCGAAGGTGGGAGTGTGCTCCTTGGAGGAAACGTACGTGGCGTATCTAACCTACAATTATTGAGTGAGGTTGCTGAAGATTCGCTTGCGGTAATGGAGCTGGATTCATGGCAACTGCAAGGATTTGGAGAAATGAGTATAAGTCCACACATTGCGGTATTCACTAATTTTATGGAAGACCACATGAATTATTATGGGGGAGAT
>JAHFMK010000100.1 GCA_023264435.1 Candidatus Kaiserbacteria bacterium | reverse complement strand
GAGTGAGCGAAACAAAGTATCCATACGGTGTACTGGTCATGTAATGACCGAGCCCTGGTGGGTGGACAAATTTGAACGAAGTGAAAATATGGACAGCTATAAAACCCTACACCCCCAACACCCACTGCTCTAATGCATTACTCATATCGACTTTTCCGCCGTGCCCATCATGGTACAACTGCACGAGCGTACGTGAGAGTGTATGAAGTTCTCCTTTTTTAAAATTCATAAGAGCACGTTTTGCTTTATTATATACAAATGGTTTTTGTCCTGATGCTTCACTATTTTTTGTTTTTTCCACTACTCGTAAGAGTTTTATCTGCCAAAAAAGAATACCTGCAATCTCTTCATTGCTTATCCCCGCTTCCTTTGCTTGCGAATAAAGCATCCACAATAATTTTTTATCACGCTTAAGAAATGCGTCCGTGAGCGCGAACGTATTAAATTTCGCCACAGTATCTCCTTGGCACTCCTCAATTTTTTGAGCGTGTGCGGTATATATTTTTTTTTGTGGTGCAAGAAGCGGTCCTTCAATAATCACAAAATGGTTTTGTGAGTGCGCCAGCATTTCTGCATTCATAAGCACCGCTTCATTAAAGACAACATTGCTTGATGGTGTATCGAGGAGTATTACCTGTATTTCACCAAAGAGAGAAGCCCCCTCTGCAAACGCAGCCAGCATTCCCTCAGAATATTCTTCATCAGTCACTCGCACAATCGCAAGAGCATCTGTGGTGAGCGTCCCCATCTGTGCAAATGCTTTTTCACGCACGGTAATTGCATCCTTCCCAAAAAAAACGTATAGCATATTATTGTTTTTTCATATCATCCCAATTCTTCCCTACTTTTACATCCACACGAATTGGTACGTGGTGAATTTCTTCTGGTGGTATCACACTTTCCATAATCTTGACCAATACAGGAATAATTTTTTCCGTTTCACTTTTTTTAATTTCAAATACCAGCTCGTCGTGCACTTGAAGCATCATGTGTACGCGGTCAGTGAGTTTTTGTTTGTGAAGATATTGGTAAATGAGAACCATCGCAATACGAATAATGTCTGCGGATGTCCCTTGCACAGGAGCATTGATGGCCATTCGTTCTGCCTGTGCCTTAATAAATGAAATGTGTGATTGTATCCCAGCAAAATGTCGCTTTCGTCCAAAATAGGTAGTGGTGTATCCCTGTGCTCGCGCAAAATCTTTGGTCTCTTCAAGATACTCTGCAAGACGTGTGAATGTATTAAAATATGCATTCAGAAATTCTTGTGCTTCAGCACGCGAGGTTTCTGCTCCAAGATTTGTACGCAGTGCATTGACACCCATGCCATAGAGGATACCGAAATTGATCACCTTCGCGCGCCGTCGCATCTCAGGTGTCACTTCATGGAGTGGTACCCCAAATACTCGTGAGGCGACTCCCTGATGCACATCTTCACCATTTTTAAATATCTCAATGAGTTTTGCATCACCTGAAAGAAACGCAGCCACTCGCAATTCCATCTGTGAGTAGTCAATTGAGACAAGTGTGTATCCTGTGTCTGCAACAAACGCTTTGCGTATTTCACGACCTTCTTCAGTACGCACAGGAATGTTTTGGATACTTGGATTTTGTGTAGCCATTCTGCCGGTCGTAGAACCTGCTTGCAAAAATGTTGTGTGTACTCGCCCGTCACTTCCTACCATAGTGGGGAGCACGTCAATATATGTTGAAACGAGTTTTTGTATTTCTCGATAGCGAAGTACGTCTTCTATAATTGGGTGCATGCCTCGCATTTTTTCAAGCTCTGATTCTTTGGTGGAACGTTGTCCTGTGGAAGTATGCTTTTGGTTTTTTGGTTTTAGTTTGAGAGTATCATACAGAATATCACCAAGTTGTTTTGGTGAATTTATATTAAATTCCATACCTGCTTCTGCATACATACGTTTTGTGAGTGCGTCAATTTCAGTATGAATTTTTTGAGAAAGTTTTTGGAGATGAGGAACATCAATACAGACACCTGTTCTCTCCATCTCACGGAGTACTTCCATAAGAGGTAGTTCAATATTGCGATAGACTCCCTCGAGCCCCTGCTCTGTGACTGCATTTAAAATATATGTTTCTATTTCATCAAAGGTGTTGAGATTGTGGCGTCGTCCATATTGCATAATATCTTCCTGTGTTGGGTTGGTGGTATCGGACATTAAAAGCCATACCGCGAGTGAAACTTTTTGTATCCGAAGTGCGTCAATGTGCTCCTCAACAAACTCTGCTTCCTGAATAGCAACATTAAAAAGTACCTGCATGCGTGTTGCAAGTGTACGAAACCCAAGCTCTGCAAAGAGAGTGAGCACCTCCTCAATCACCAACCCCTCTCGCCACATTTTTTCGGGAAGTGTAAAGGTAATGGGAGCATCACGACGTATCGTTGCAAGCATTTTTGAAAACATTGCTTCTTCTTCTCCTGCTTTCAGCAATTCAATAACTCTTTTTTTAATACCTTTCTCAATGAGTAGTTGCTCGTCTTTTTTGAGTGCTTTGTACACTCCCTCCACTGTTTTAAAGGCACAAATAAGGTCGGTCGCGGTCTTTTCACCAATGCCTTTAATACCAGGAATATTGTCTGAAGGGTCACCGCGAAGTCCTTTGTAGTCAATCACTTGTTTTGGCCCAAACCCAAAGCG
>JAHFMK010000014.1 GCA_023264435.1 Candidatus Kaiserbacteria bacterium | reverse complement strand
TGATGTAACCATTAAAAATACTGCGCACCCCAATGGAATGAAAATATCTGAAGACTATATACTCGACATGAAACCACTTGGCAATCTCTCAGAGACACTCGGCGAAAATGAATTTTTTGTAATGGGTGACAACAGAGATGCGAGTTCTGATTCTCGTATTTGGGGTGTATTAAATCGAGACAAAATTATCGGAAGAGTATTTTTGAGATTATATCCATTTACAAACATTGGTGTTTTTCCGGGCAATCATGGCACTGAGTCAAAAATGGGATTATAAAAAATAAATCGTTTACTATGGCTACACATATATCTGCACAAGACTTCATACGTGGGGCAACACGAACAGCACACCATTTTGGCTTCTCACACATTAATACACTAAAAGCAGATCCGGCATGCAAGGAATGTACAGAAAAAGTACAACACAAAGTATCTGCACAAGAAAAGAAAATTGACTCACTTTATGGCATTCTTACCTCTGGTATGACAACATATTTTGATAATCATATAAATGGAATACCAGGACCATCACTTTTTTATACTATTGAAAAAGTGCCTCGTTCAGGTGACATTGTCTTTTCATTTCATGTACTCAATGTAAGTAAAAGCATTGCAGAATCACTTATCATTCATGCCACCAGATCACTCCTTGCTGATCTTGGTTACGGAAAAAATCAAGTGCGTATCAATTCACTTGGTGACGCTGATTCACTCACTCGATATACCCGCGATCTTACCAATTATTTACGCAAACGACTTGATGAAATGCCCCCTAATGCCCGAGAGCTTATGAAGCAACATCCTTGTGAAGCATTGATGCATCTCATTGAGAAAAACCATGAAATGAGTCTCAAATCACCAAGCCCACTTGAGTACCTTAGTGATGCAAGTCGTAAACATTTTCGCGAAATTGTGGAATATTTAGATATGAGTCAAACACCTTTTGAAATTGACCCTCGCCTCATGGGACATCATGCATGCTATTCAGATGTACTCTTTGCAATTGACGTGCTTGATGAGAACAATCTACGCTATGCATCTGATGATGAACCAATTACTGTACGAGGCGGGCGTTATGATGCATTTGTGTCACGTATGACCAATACAAAAGTACCGGCAGTTGGTGGGGTTCTTATCCTTAAGAACAAAAAAGCTCCCGAAAATATCCCTGTATCAAGAACAAAATTGTCTTCTGATATTTATCTTGCACAGCTTGGTTTTAGTCCAAAGGTACGTACCTTATTGCTCATTGAAGAATTACAACATGCAGGTATTATGGTATCCCAAAATATTATGAGTGACTCGCTTTCTGAACAACTCAGACAAGCAGAGACAAAAAATGCTCGGTTTGCTGTTATTATGGGACATAAGGAATTTATGGAAAATACGCTAATTGTACGAAATCTTCATGAGCGAAGCCAAGAGAATATCCCTATGCACTCACTCGCAAGCTATTTACGTAAAAAGTCAATTGTGTAAGTTTATTTTACTTGCATATCTATCCACACCATGGTATCCTCTCGGCACATATGGCAATAAATGTTGAAGTAAAGAAAAATAATCAAGAGAGTACCGCAAATCTTATTCGTCGTTTTACTAAACGAGTGCAAGGTTCTGGTGTCCTTCCTCGACTACGAAAGGAGCGATACTTTTCACGAGAAAAATCACCACTCGTGCATCGTGTCCGAAAACTGGTGAAACTCGGAAATAAGGTAAAATATGACTCAATGGTAAAATTAGGGAAGATTCAAGAAAATGCCAAACGAAGACACTAGTCAAAATCCCCGTTAATGGGGATTTTTTCTACATATCCAGACGTTTGATGTGCTACACTAACATCAATATGTCATTTGTACTCATACAAAAGTCAAAGTCGTACCCTAAACTTCCATATGAAGTTATGAAAAACACTATCCTCAATAAGCACTATATGCTTACGCTTGTATTTATTGGAGAAAAGCGTGCATTACAATTAAATAAGACCTATCGCGGAGCAACATACATCCCAAATGTGCTCTCATTTAGACTCGATTCACACAATGGTGAAATATACATCACCCCTCGTACTGCATACAAAGAATGTCATAAGTTCAATATGAGTCCGTCTGGATACATTGGATTTTTGTTTATCCATGCCCTGCTTCATTTAAAAGGGTATACGCATAGCGATACAATGGAAAAAGTTGAGAAGCGGTATATGAAACAGTTTGAACTCACCTAATTTTATTATGGCACAACACTATGTAACAGGAATCGATGTCGGCACCTATCACGTTAAGGTGGTCATTGCACGTGCTGATGATTCTGTGGAAGGAAACGGTGCGCCACAAATAATTGGCACGGGATATGCTGAGAGTCGTGGACTTCGCAATGGATATATCATCAACGAAACAGATGTAGCTCGCAGTGTCCGCAATGCGGTTGCACAGGCAGAGAAAGCCAGTGGCGTACGAGTTAAACGAGCGTACATTTCGATGGGTGGTATTGGACTCGATGAAATTCATGCACGTGGTGAAGCAATTACTTCTCGTGCTGACTCTATAATTACCCAGACTGACATTGATAAAGCAATTGAAGCGAGTGAAGTAAGTATTCAAGAAAAAATACCAAACAGAAAGATACTGCATGCTATTCCCCTTTCATATACTGTAGATAATGAGAAAGTAATGGGGAGACCACATAGACTCAAAGGTACAAAAATTGAGGTCGATGTACTCTTCATAACTGCATTTGAACAACATCTCACTGATTTAGTGAAAACAATTGAAGAAATCGGTATTGCTGTAGATGATACAATGGCATCACCAATTGCAGGAAGTTTGGTAATGCTCACAAAAGCACAGAAGCGTGCGGGATGTATACTCGCCAATATTGGTGCAGAAACAGTCTCAATTGTTGTATTTGAGAATAACACTCCTGTCTCACTGAAAGTATTTCCAATAGGCTCAAATGATATCACCAATGACATTGCTCTTGGACTCAAAATTACGCTTGATGAAGCTGAGAAAGTTAAACGCGGTGGAATGCTCAGTGCTCCCTATTCAAAGAAAAAACTTGACGAAATTGTAACTGCTCGACTCACTGATATTTTTGAATTAATTGATTCACACCTCAAAAAAATAAAACGAGATGGACTCCTTCCCGCAGGTATCATTCTTACGGGCGGTGGCTCTGGTATCACCTCGGTACAAGACCTCGCACGAGTATCGCTCCGCCTTCCCTCGAAGATTGCCACACTTGACCCCGCTCAAAATGGCAAGGTACGTGATGCTACATGGGCTGTTGCATATGGACTTTGTATTTGGGGACTCACTGGTTCTGAAGAAGAAAGTGGTATTAGTCTCGCGAAGAATGCACGAAACACGATTCTTTCTTTTCTTAGAAATTTTAAACAATTTCTTCCCTAGTTTCAGTGCAGAACGCTTCAAAAAACACACGAAACTGAATTTTGTCAATATAGTGACAGATATCTTTGAACGCTGTATGATAGACGCAATGTTATTAGTTGGGGGCGAAACCGTGTGGTGGTACGCTTTTTTATAAATGAAAAATTGAGTATGGAGAAAATTAACACAGACGTAGAATCATTTGCACGTATTCGTGTCGTAGGGGTTGGTGGTTCTGGTAACAATGCAGTCAATTACATGATTGGCGCAAAAGTTAAAGGTGTGGAGTTTATCGCGGTCAACAGTGACGCACAAGACCTTCACCATTCACTCGCAAAAAAGAAAATAAATATTGGAAAAAATCTTACTCGCGGTCTTGGTGCTGGAGGTAATCCAGACATGGGGCGACGAGCTGCAGAAGAAACGCGTGAAGAGATTGCAAATGCAATTAAAGGCTCCGACATGATATTTATTACCAACGGAATGGGTGGTGGTACAGGTACTGGTGCTGCTCCCGTGGTTGCAAAAATTGCACGAGAGTCTGGTGCACTCACCGTAGGTGTAGTCACCAAACCATTTCTCTTTGAAGGACAAGAACGTATGCGTCTTGCCATGCAAGGTATTGAGGAGCTCAAAAAAGAAGTTGACGCTCTTATTACCATCCCCAATGATAGACTCCTTGCAATTGTAGATAGAGAGACCAGTGTCAAGAGTGCTTTCGAGCAATGTGATAATGTGCTCAAACAGGCTGTAGAGGGAATCTCTGACCTCATCACCATGCCAGGTATCATCAATGTCGACTTTGCCGATATTCGAAGTGTTATGGAAAATGCTGGTTCTGCACTCATGGGTGTAGGACTTTCAACAGGCGAAAAGCGTGCTGAAGAGGCTGCACGATCTGCCATCAATTCCCCACTCCTTGAAGTGTCTATTACTGGTGCACGAGGTGTTCTATTTGCAATTGCAGGCGGTGACGACCTCGGCATGCTCGAAATTCAAGATGCTGCTCGTATTATCACTGAGTCAATTGACCCACATGCAAAAGTTATCTTTGGAGCAATAAAGGATGAAAAACTTAAGAAAAATGAAGTACGAGTGACAGTTATTGCAACTGGTTTCCCAGAAACAGATTCACCACATATTCCAAGTCAACGCACTCTTGAGCGTTCAGCTCCCACTCCTGAAGAGAGAGAACCTGTTCGTGGACGAATTTTTAACTCAATCACTAATACCCCTCGTACTCCTGAACCAGAGTCACGAGATGAATCACCTGTCATTGTCGATGACATTCGCCCTTCGGTACAGACACAACCAAAAGAACCAAGACCAATTGACCCCATTGATGAAGAAAACGACACAGACTGGGGAGCGGTTCCCGCTTTTCTTCGTCGATCAAAGCTTAAGTAATGTAGTAGTAGTAGTAGTAGTAGTAGAAAAAACAAAAACCCGCATCGCGGGTTTTTGTTTTTTCTCTATTCACGATACAATACCTGCACACTTTTATTTATATATAATTAAATGTCTTTATGTTTGACCTTATCATTATCGGAGGAGGACCCGCGGGGATTTCTGCTGGCGTCTATGCGTCACGTAAACAACTTAAAACACTCCTCATCACCAAGGAATGGGGTGGTCAGAGTACCGTCTCCCCTGATATTCAAAACTGGATAGGAACAATACATATTTCTGGGAATGAGCTCGCACACAATCTCGAAGCACATCTTAAAGCATATGCAGGTGAATTTGTAACCATAAGTGCAGGACGACTTGCTACTAATATTATAAAAAATGATGATGGTACATTTACCGTCACACTCGATACTGGTGAGACATATCTATCGAAGGCTATTTTTGTGGGGACTGGTTCTGTACGCCGAAAACTTACGGTTCCAGGGGCAGACATTTTTGAACATAAGGGACTTACGTACTGTGCATCATGTGATGGCCCTATGTTTAGCGGACAAGATGTGGTGGTGATTGGTGGAGGTAATGCTGGTTTTGAAACTGCTGCACAACTTCTTGCATACACTAAGAGCGTTACATTGCTTCATCAGGCCCAAGCATTCGACAAAGCAGATGCCGTCACCGTTAAGACAGTACTTGCACATCCAAACATGAAAGGTATTACTTCTGCAAAAACTACTGAAATCATTGGTGATACTTTTATAAGCGGAGTGAAATACACTGACGCAGATGGCGTGGAGCATACACTCTCAGCAACTGGTGTGTTTGTGGAAATTGGACTTGTGCCAAACACAGATGCCGTTGCAAACCTCGTTGCACTCGACCCATATAAGCGTATTATCATAGACCCATGGACACAGCAAACGAATGTACCTGGTGTATGGGCAGCGGGAGATTGTACCAATATCAAATACCATCAAAACAACATCTCTGCAGGTGACGCAGTACGTGCACTTGAAGATATTTACGTCCATTTAAAGACAAAATAAGAGTTTTACAGGACAAAGAAAAACCGCCAACGGCTTGGCGGTTTTTCTTGTATACCATTCCACGTATGGTTACGGGAGATGATATGTATACAACGTAGAGCATGTCTCTCGAGCCATACACTCTATACAAGTGTTCAAAATGTGAAGAAAATCACCACACTCGAAAGACCTATATAGTGTCCTACCTACCATACAATACGTCAATACACCGTTTGAAGCATGAAATGACCATTGTAATAAGCCATTCTGTGTATATCATGTGCATAAATACCTGTATAACTCAGTGCATATGTCTGTACATAATCCTGTGTAAAAACAGATATATATTATATTTTATACATTGCATGCACAGCTATCACTTCCAACTCTCTAAAATACACGTACACTATCTAATATGACATGGACACAAAAAATCAAACGTGGCTTCTGGAGTTTTTTTCTCTATCCAATATTTCCCTATGTTGAACATTTTTTCGTCTTCATACATAAACGTACGCGACAACGTTTTCATATAGGGTGGCTTTCTCCCGAGACCACACTTGAAGCGATGAAGGAACACCTTTCAAAGAAATATGGATTTGGAAATCACTTTATTGCATGGGAAGACCCCGGACAAATTCTCTCATGGAGAAAACTTGATGGCTTCGAGTACCAATTCCATCTTCGAGTATTCGCAGATGGTGAAATACGTGGACACTATGAAAAAACTCCAGAAGCGTCTCCTTTAAAACATTTTTTTGAGAAAGGTGAACGTTCATGCAATAAGGCAATGCGTGCGTTCCTTGGACCACATGTGACCAAACATAGATACATTCAAAACCCCCCACTCACACACACACTGAAGCAGGATGCTGAAATTAGGTTTGTTCCTGCGGAAAAATAAGCTCCCATAGTGCACCAGGGGTATTGCGTGGTTTTCCTACCAGCGGAAAAAGATGGAGGTCAATAAATGGTGAGCTATTACACTCAATAATACCTGCACGTCGTTGCTCTTTCCATGAACGAGTTATGTCATGAATAATAAAATCAATCCCCACAAGCTGATCTTCCAATATTTTTGCAACCTGTTCAAGTAACAACACATTATCGGGGTGTGTCTCATCGGTCACATCGGTTGCTCCCCCGCCCAATCCTCGACTTGCCTTTTGTGTGAGTGTTACGTTCACACCCTTTTCAGGCACGATCATAAGACTCATCCCCTGTCGTAAAAGCTCTTTGTCATGCTCTTCACTCTGTATTTCGATGGTATGAAATATAGGACCTCCTCGTTTAGGATTTGTATTTTCAAGAGCAATCAATTCTGCAACGGTATGTGTACCATCTCCCACCACGAGTGCCGGTTCACGACGAAGTATACCAATAACTTTTCCACCAATAACCGTACCTCGATACACAAAACCATCAAGCTCCTCTTCTACAATCACCCATGGAGATAATTGTTTCGCTTTTATAAATGCTTGGCGAAGTTCAGCTTCACTTTCGATATGTGTTGTAGTGTGTCTGCTTCGTGAACCTCGTGATGGCTTTACAATAACAGGGCCATTGATAGAACGCTGTATTCTTTCTGCATCACGATAGTAGAACACTGCTCGTCCCTTTGCCATTGGGATGGCGTACTGTGCAAATATCTGATGACACATGTTTTTATCATCCATCCAATAACTCCCATATGACGATGCACCATTCGGATGTGGAATAGTGTCATACACGATTGTTTTTCCCGCATACGTTGCAACAGTAAACGTATTTCCCTTTGGAAACATTCGATATGCCCACAACACTATTCCGCGTCGTACTCCCTCATCCCAAAAAACACGTTCTCGCATATTCATGCGTTCATCGGGTTCGCATACTATGTGACCAAGATGCAGATGTGCAAGAAAACGAAAGAGTGGTGGTACCACACGATTTGCAATACGATTGATATACTGTTCAAAAAAACCTTCAATTGACCGTGTTCGCAGTAAAAGAGGCATACTTGCAGTCTTAAATACCACCCTCATCTTGTGTGCCCTGTGAGATATTGGTGCATTTCCACAATCAGGACAACTTGTTTTTGCCTTTATCACAGCATAAGTTTACCATAGAGAAATATCAGAAATGCTGTACTGTTGCCGTGTATTACTCAGTGAGCGTTATGATATACAGTTTTCCGTTGGTGAAAAATTCATCACTCACAAAATTTTGTCCCAAGACAGGTTCCACAAATTGAATTTCACGGACATGTTCAATAGTATTCGCTGACTGCAAACTATCTCTCACAAAAAATTTCTCAGTATCAATATCTGGACTTATTCGATGAGTAACCAACCATTTAATTGCAATATCAAGACTGGCGGTGCCAACATATACCGAGAAGCCATCTTGTTGCATATTCGTTTTCCAAATCCGAATATGATGTCGCTCATCCACATTATTGGCTTGTGTGGGTTTCTCAAAACCAAAATCATTCACCGCAGTGTTCCAGAATGAAGGCGTCATAGGAGCATTAAGATATTGCTGATGTAACGAAGCACTCATTACAATTTTGAAAAGAGATCGAATACTCACACGATCTGCCAGAGACCATCCCGCATTCTCAAAACTTTGAGTAAGTGAAGCATCATTCTTTGCGAAGAAGATAAATCCCAAGGATTCTTGTGGATTTCCCGTTAACGTCTCAGAGTATGTAGGAATGTTATGTTCTACGATATACGTATGTATATCACCGTCAATAATCTGAGTGGGGTTTTGAGAGGATACAACACGTGATGGGTTGTATTGAAACGCATATCCCAGATACAACATAACGTTCGCACATATAAGTCCTATCGTCAGTATTTTTATATTCTTTGTCGACATACCGTGTTTGTATGCTGTTGGCACTTTTCCCCACTGTCTCCATTCATGGAGTGTAATAACCGTGAGCACGATAAGAAAACCGAGCACATATCCGCCCAACACATCACTCATATAATGGACACCTAAATACAATCTGCTCATGCCAATCGCAAGAATGATAATCAAAACACCAAAAAATATATTGACTTTATGCTTCCACTTTTTCATAGTGCGGATGAGAATATATGCGAGGAAACCATAAAAAACTACTGCGACCATCGCGTGTCCGCTCGGAAAAGAAAATGAGTTTTCTACATATACAGGATTTAATGGCCGAGCTCTATGAACAAACAGCTTTCCAAAATAATTAAATACTACATCAGCAATGAGTGCCACCCAAAGATAGAGTATGTAGCTTCTTTTATGCCACAACCACAAAATAGTCGAAGTTACACATGCTGAACCAATGATAATCTGCCATTTTCCCAAGAGTGTAATCCAAAAGAATATTTTGATAAGTTCGGGGTTTCGGAAATATGTCAATAAATTGGCTATTCGAATATCAGCTGACACAATACTCTGTGAGGTGAGAACGTCTTGCGTTATGCCAAAAAAAAGTGCAAGTACATAGACAAAACAGATACCAATAAGCGTGAGCGGTAGTCCAAAAAAAATCGTGCGATTCAGCCTTGTCTTTATGACGCTAAAAAA
>JAHFMK010000099.1 GCA_023264435.1 Candidatus Kaiserbacteria bacterium | reverse complement strand
TATCCATCACAATAGTGACAGTGATGTCATTGATGCTCTTATCACGTTAGGTTACTCACAGAAGAGTGCGTATGAAGCGGTACAAAAAATTCCGCAGGATATTACTGAGACCAACGCACGCATAAAACATGCCCTTAAATACGTTACGTAGCTATTATTCCTTGCCATTTTATGAAACCGTAAAAAGCGGTTATACTGAACAGATTATCATCACCATATGGAAACCATTTTGTATTACATAAAGAAATTCATCCCATCACGCTTTTTTGAACTTTTGCAACCGATATATCATTTTCTTTTTGCATTCATTGGAGCACTCTATTACCGATTTCCTTCAAAAGAAATTACCGTAATTGGGGTCACTGGCACCAAGGGTAAATCGACAGTCACTGAGCTTATTAATGCAATTCTTGAAGCAGACGGACGCCGTACTGCAATGGCGGGCACTATTCGATTTAAGATTGGCGAGAAAAGTGAACGCAATTTGTATAAGATGACCATGCCAGGACGATTTTTTATGCAGAGGTTTTTGCGAGATGCGGTAAATGCAGGATGTGATGTCGCGGTCATTGAAATGACTTCGCAGGGAGTTACACAGTATCGCCACAAATTCATTCATCTTGATGCATTAGTATTTACCAATCTCTCTCCTGAACATATTGAGTCGCATGGCTCATATGAAAAATATGTGTCCGCAAAACTGAAACTTGCAACATTACTTGCTCAATCACAAAAACGTCCTCGGTATATGATTGCGAATAAAGATGACGACCATGGTGTTGATTTTCTTTCTGCAAAAATTGAGTATGCACTTCCATACGGACTCTCAGATTTGGAACTTCACACGCTCAACAAAGATGATATTAGTCTCGTTATCGATGGAGCGACTATTCGTGTCCCTATGGTGGGACTCTTCAATGTATACAATGCACTTGCTGCAATTACGTGTGCCAAAGCGTTTGGTGTACCGATGAAGACGATTACCCATGCACTTACCAATCTCTCTCCTATCAAAGGTCGTGTGGAACGCTTTCGTTCACCGAAAAACTCGAGTAAAAAAATAACTGCGGTAGTAGATTATGCTCATACCGCAGACTCACTCGAAAAATTATACAAAGCTTTTGAAAAAGAAAAGAAAATTTGCGTGTTGGGAAATACTGGTGGCGGACGTGATACATGGAAACGTCCAGAAATGGGTCGTATTGCGACACAATATTGCGACCGCGTTATTCTCACCAACGAAGACCCGTACGATGAGGACCCAAAAAAAATTATTGACGATATGGTTCGGGGTATTGAAAATGAATCAAAGCTCACCATTATTATGGATAGACGAAAAGCAATTCATACCGCAATTACCGAGGCACCGAGTGGAAGTGTGGTGATTATTTCTGGAAAAGGTACTGACCCGTATATCATGGGACCAAATAATACTAAAATGCCGTGGAGTGACGCGAAAGTTGTCCAACAAGAAATGCAAACACTCTTTGGAGGGGTGGTATAGATGATGAGAAAATCCCGTGAACGCCTTTGGCGTTCACGGGATTTTCATTCCCTAAAATATTATTGATACGCAAACAAAACAATCCCCACGCACACTGAAACATTAAGTGATTCTTTTGTGCCATGCATCGCAATCTCAATATGCATATCACACACATCAAGAATATCCTGCGTAATACCAGTCACTTCATTTCCAAAAATAAATGCAGTAGGTTTTTGTGGATGAATTGTTTTGTATGATACAGATGTTTTTGTTTGTTCAACAGCAATTATTTTCACCTCTTCGTCTTTCAGTTTTTTGAGCAGTACAAAAATATCTTCGACCACTTCATAGGGAACTGTTTCTGTGGCTCCAAGTGATGTTTTTTTAATCTCTGGATTTTCTCTGC
Source organism: Candidatus Kaiserbacteria bacterium (assembly GCA_023264435.1). Classification (GTDB taxonomy): domain Bacteria; phylum Patescibacteriota; class Minisyncoccia; order Phycocordibacterales; family UBA918; genus Damh-18. Next base: position 815 of record JAHFMK010000099.1, on the reverse strand, counting down.
CAAAGCGGTCTTGTGGGGCGGGTGTGTACCCTGTCAAAAATATTTTGGACACACCCGCCCCATCCGCAGTCCGAAATGCCGAACCCACATTATGGGCACTTCGAATGTTATGCAGAATGATGTACATATTTTTCATACGTATAGTTGTTCGCATGATACACTAGGATAAAGATGGTACAAGTGCCATCGCTCGCAACACTCATTACCCATATTTTATGCTCAATATTTTTCCAATACAGTTTTTAGCACCGCTTGCATACACACTCTTACGAGTCATTCTTGGTTTTATTTTTATTCGTTTTGGCATCATACACATTACGAAACGAGATAGTTTGAAGCACATACTCACCTTCCCACAACGTCGCTTCGGTCTTTTTTTTACATGGTTTTTAGTATTTACAGAATTACTCATTGGCATACTTTTCCTTCTTGGTTTCCTTACACAAATCGCCGCACTCCTTTCAATAATTCTCTCCATTAAAATGATACTTTTGCATAAACGTTTTATACATCCCTGTATACCAAACAAAATCACCTACACACTCATACTTTTTATTTCTCTCTCACTTTTTATTACTGGTGCAGGGTATCTTGCCTTTGATCTTCCTCTATAAATCTGATATCGACAATACCACCCATTATGATATAGTTTTCCTGTTTTCATACGTAAATTTTGAAAACATATCCGCCCATAGCTCAGAGGTACCGCGTAGACAGTGTCCCACACTCTCTACCCTCATTAACGAGCTGGTACACAAAATTATATATCCACCCATAGCTCAGTTGGTAGAGCAGCTCCCTCTTAAGGAGACGGT
>JAHFMK010000013.1 GCA_023264435.1 Candidatus Kaiserbacteria bacterium | reverse complement strand
ACCTTCGTAAAGGTGATTTTATATCACCTTTCCCTCTTACAGAGGCAGTACAGGTTGTATGATAGTTTTCGTAAACTCAAACTATCGACAACCTTCGTAAAGGTGATTTTATATCACCTTTACGCCCATGCTCCGACACGTTCCTTCGATAATTTTCATCGCTGATTCGATATCGTTCGCACTCAAATCAACCATCTTAATTTCTGCAATTTCACGTACCTGTGCTTTTGTAATCTCACCAGCTTTTGAAGTAAGGTTTTTACTTGAACCTTTTGGTTTTCCTATCGCCTTCAAAATAAGTCTCGATGCAGGTGATGTCTTTGTGATAAAATCAAAACTTCGGTCGTCATAGACAGTAATTTCAATTGGCACCACTTCTCCCATACGGTCGCGGGTCTTTTCATTAAATTGATTAACGAATTCTCCAATGTTAATACCTGCCTGTCCGAGCACTGGTCCGAGTGGTGGTGCTGGTGTTGCCTTTCCACCTATTGACTGTACTTTAATTTTTTTTGTAATTTTTTTTGCCATGTTTTCTTTATATTAGTGGAAGCGCTGGTCCATATCCAGATATTCCGTTTCTGTGAAGCTTGCGTATCGTACAAGAAATATAGTGATTACGCAAGCTTCACCACTACACACCTTTGCAAATACACATTCCACTATTCATGTTCTATCCTAGGATAGAATTACCATAAAAGAATGGGTATATCGCTGGTTACACTTTCTTAATCTGAAGAAAATCGAGCTCAACGGGTGTCTCGCGGCCAAACATTGCAACCAATACTTTTACCTTTCCACGAGCTGTATCAATCTCACCAACCTTCCCTTCAAGATCCTTAAATGGACCATCAACAATCGTAACGATATCATCAACAACTAAATCGACATGATGTTTTGGTGCGTCATCCTTCATGCGACCCATAAGTGCCTTGAGCTCATCATCACGGAGTGGCACTGGCTGTGTACCGCTTCCCACAAATCCTGTTACCCGCGGAGTATTGCGTACTACATACCAAGAATCATCTGTCACAATCATATCCACGAGCACATACCCTGGATATACTCGTTCTTCCTCTGTTACTCGCTTTCCACCTTTCACGCGAATTTTCTTTTCAGTTGGTACTACGACGTCGAAAATTCGGTCGTCCATGCCGAGCGATTCAATACGCTGTTTTAAGTTACGAGCAACCGCATTTTCGTATCCAGAATACGTATGAATTGCATACCAATGTCTATCTCCACCTGTAAGTTGTTTTGCCATATAGATTATGAAATAAACCAATCAAGACCACGAGAAAATCCGAAGTCAAAGATACCAATAAAAAGAGCAGTGAATATTGAAATTACAATAACCAGAACGGTATATACGATAGTCTGTGTGCGTGTTGGCCACGATACATGCTTCAATTCAGCAAAGGTATCCTTCAAATAGTTTATAAATTGGCTCATAGTATTACAAATTAAATTCCCAAAAATAAAACGCCTCTGCAGGCGATTTACTTTTATAATATACCACATATATTGTTTGTCAACTACATTCCTTGAATTCACTTCTAAAACGTATCGGGTGGCATAGAATTGTCATTTCAACAATTACACCTTAATTTCAGGATACTGCTCACTTTGAGGACATACTGTGTTATTAATCTTCCACCTCGTTGTTTTATATACATACCCCGTTGCTTCTGCCTGCTCCATTAAACCTGCAGTCACCCATGGTTTCAAAATATCATTACTCTCTCTAGTTTGATATGTACGAACAGATGCATCAGTCACAGCATCAAATATACCTGTAATTGGAGTATCAATTCCTTGTGCATTCAAAAATAATTGTAATTTTTTTACCTCCCACGGATTTATGACTGACCCTTTTTTCATGTATTCTCGCAGATACCGTCCACATGATGAACTTGTTGCACTAGTCGCAATTCCCAATACTTCACCTTGTGGTGCTTGCATATGAATTCGTGTTGAACCATATCGTTTCAATGATTTAGTGTCTTCTGAAACAATTATTGCAGGTGCAGTACTTGCAGTTTCATTCATAAGAGATGGTTCGGACATATTCTCTTCGGGAAGAGTAGATGTTGAAGATAGAGGTGACGATGTGGATGGAGTACTTGAGCTTACTGGACCCGCTTTTTCTGTAACTGCAAAACTTCGACATGCTGACACTGCAACTGTTTCTTTTGCATCAACTTCATACAAATATGCACGTACTGAGTACTGTTGCACACTCATCGGTGCGTGCATACTATCAATGTATGTATACTGATACTCAGAAGCAGATGGGCTACTCACAGTATTATTTTTAAATACATGTCCGTCACCAAGACACTCATCATTATCGTACATCTGAAATTCAACCATATAATTATCGACAACCTTCGCACTAAAGATTCCCTTCAATTCTATATTCTCTTCTGCAGAGAATATATCCTGCTCTAATTCATCGAGTGTAATTTCTGGTGTAACAATCACATCGGTATATGTATCAGACAAAGGCACATCACTCTCTGAAACTTTTTCCCACGTAAGATTGCTCACCATAGTATTCACCGGCGAAACAACATGCACATATCCTCCTGTATTCACAAGATTAAATCCACTCGGTAGTGAGGCATCACACGCAATTCCACCATTGAGAGTCGTACTTGCATTACGACACCAATAATAGGTACTGCCTGCGGGCAATACCTCAGACAATGTCAGTTTTGCTCCACTTTCTGCCACTATCTGCCATCCGTTAAAATCAAAGCCCTGTTTCCCATTATTGCGAATTGCTACATATTCTTTATATTTGTCTTCACCAACAGGATTGGGGAGTACACGCACCTCAAGAGCAATATTCTCAACATGTGTATCAGCACTTAAAAATGAAGTCGGTAGAATACTTAATAATATCGCAAGGGCACTCATCAGTGCGACTATTCGCACCAACACTGGTTCATGTCTTAAAAATATATTCATATATTGACCTAGCAATACCACTTTATCTTTATTGTTTTGAGTATACAATCGTTACGCATAGATGAGAATATGTACCTGTGTGTATGAGATAGATATAAAAAATCCGCACGCCTTCGGCGTGCGGATTTTTTATCATCGAAACATCTATCTTACTTCGTAAGATATATTTACCTTTATTCGTATCGTATTCTCTCCTAATGGAAGTTCTGCTGGTTGCGGTGCACGGACATTTAACGCCTCACTTTTTGCCATCATTGCATCACCACCAATACCATACGGCACTGGATAATCCCCTCCCTCCCAATAACCATTCATACGCACGATTCGTGCTCCAAGATCATGTGCCAATATTTTTGCTTTGGTTTGTGCATCAATAATCGCTTTTTCTCGGGCTTCTGCTTTCAAGGCTTCTTCATCATCAATCGTAAATGAGAGTCCACTCACATTTTGAGCACCTTTCCCTCCAATACCTGAAACAAGCTCACCTGCCTTTGCGGTGTCTCGCACCTTTACCGTCACTGACTGACTTACGATATACCCTACAATTTTTGGTTCACCTGTTTGCGGTGGACATCCCCATTGTGAACATACCGTTTGTGGATATTCATATTGAGGAGCAAGACTGTATTGTGCAGTCTTGATATCTTTTTCTTCAACTCCCTTTTCTTTAAGGTATGTGATAATGCCCGTCATTGTTTCAGAAGATTTATTTTGTGCAGTAACTGCATCTCCCTCCTTTGCTTCTACCGTAAAACTGAATGTTGCAATATCTGGCTTTGCAAACACCTCACCCGTTCCTTCCACTGAAATAGACACTGGTCCTGAGTACATATATTGAGTCCCTTTATACGTACTATACGTATATGCCATAAGTGCAATGACTACCATCGTGCCACATGCAATAGCAATTTTACGAATTAATGTATCATGTAACATAAAATATTTCTTACTTTCTCTGTGCCAATAATAATCCCTTAATCGTATCTTATGTATTCATCATGTGCAATGATTGTATAAAACTCAAAAGTGGTCCTAAAAAAGAGAACAATCCAGTTTTTTGAACGCAGATTTTGGTATATTCAGCAATATCTTCTTGTGTCAAACCATCTTCAATATTTTGATTTTCCATCAAATGAAACATGATTGATTTTTCATTTGCAACATGGTTAAGAGAAAGTGCATGTCCAAACTCATGGGCAAGCACGACTGAAAGCTCGTCTTTGGAATCAAACTGATAGATATCAATTGCGGTACCTGTATAATCTCCTTGCGTAAATTCTCCTCCTTCACCAAATCGCTTATTGTATTCTGACACAATCGTATTATAATCTGTCACCAATGCATTTCCATGTGAGCCTATTTTATTGAGCTCTACAATAATTTTATTTAATGTATCTGAAAGAGTTTGCAGGCTTGTTAATTCTTTTTGAAGTACACGTTCTTGGTCACGAAGGTCTTGTATTTTTTCTGGTGGGGCTCCTCCCTTTTTATTCCATGTTTCGACTTCAATATTATATGCATCAAGTGCCGTTTGATATGCAATCACTCGCGATTCGTATTGCTTCTTAAGTGCTCGGAACTGTGTAATGAGTTTTTCATACTGCACACTAACGCTCTCACTCATTCCTGCTTTTGTCTGTAGATCTTCACGAAGTTCTAACTCTTTTAATGCATTCTCTTGCCGTGTATCAAAGGTAAGATTAATTGGTAGTGATGCATTTTCATCATATACAAACAAATCTTTATGTAATGGCTTTTCCCATAACGCTTCTGCATGTAAAGCACTCTGCCGTAGTTCTGTTTGATTTGTACCAAATCGTTCATCAATAGTACCGATACGATAGTGTACCGGTGTGTTGCACACTGTATGTAATTGCCCGTAAAGAAAACCGCTTCCCACAAGCGAAGCAATAAGTATTACTATGAGTATCCAGAGACGCATACCTAATAGTATAACAAAACATCACTCTCATTATGCACATACAATTCACTCTGAGTAATCCTTGATGATACAATCATGAAGGCTAATGTCCTTTATATGCTATACACTCGAGAGAGGTCAGTATGGAACCCAAACAAATTGAGATACGGTTTTCACCAGACGATGCTGATATACTCCATCAATTGCAAGGAAATTCGCGAATCGCTATCTTTGAACCTGATGAAGCAATCCGATTCGAAAACCCAGATCAAGGAGACCTATACTTCTAGCATTGCATTTTACATGCAACCATCAAAAAGCCCACACAGGGTGTGGGCTTTTTTCTTATTTTTCTTATATATAATCACCAATTGAGTGCTCCCCCTACTTTATACTCAGTCACTCGAGTCTCAAAAAAATTTTTTTCTTTCGGAAGGTCTATCGCTTCACTCATCCACGGGAAAGGATTAGTGACATTGAATTGTGCTGGTAGTCCCACACGCTCCAATCGTCTATCTGCAATATGCTCAATATATTGTCTAAAGCCAGTAGCATTCATACCAAAAATCCCTGCGGGGAATACCTCTTGTGCAAACGTGTATTCGAGCCGTGCTGCCTCTTTTACATTCGCGACTATTTTTGCTTGAAATTCTGCAGTCCAAAGCTCTGGTTGTTCTTCTCGAATTGTATTAATGAGTTGACATCCAAAATTGAGGTGCATTGACTCATCACGCATAATGTACTGAATCTGCTCCGCACTTCCCGTGAGTTTACCCTGACGCTGAAAGCCAAATATCACCGCAAACGAACTATAGAAAAAGATACCCTCCATAATAAGGGAAAAAATACAAAGATTTTCAAGGAATTTTTGATCATTTTCAAATGTACCTGTTTGAAAGTTTTTATCAAAAATACCTTCATTAAAGGAGAGAATAAAACTTGCTTTATTATAAATAGCACTCTTCTCACGATACATATTGAATATCTTTGACTCATCCATCCCCAACGATTCCACGATATATTGGTATGCGTGTGTATGAATTGCCTCTTCATACGCTTGACGAAGCAAATACATACGTATTTCAGGCGATGTGATGTGTCGATATGTTGCAATCACCACATTGTTTGCTGCGATAGAATCAGCAGTCGTGAAGAAGCCAAGTACCGTTTCAAACGCATGTCGTTCATCTTGTGAAAGTATTTTGTCAGATTTCCACTGTTCAATATCAAGTTGCATACTGATTTCTGTCGGAAGCCAGTGATTTGAGTTTGCCGCATTATAATACTGCCACGCCCATTCATGTTTCATTGGATAAAGCTGTATCACATCAGCATCCTGTCCGTTAATTGCGCGTCGCTTATTGATATCGACGGGTGGTGCATCTTTTTTTATCGCCATGCTTCGTTGAATTTATGTATGTACACTGATTAATATTTTTTCTTGATTATGGCAAGTATAGCATCTTTTGTTCTGTCATTCTTATTGACAAGATTCGCAAATTGCGTCCTCTGCAACATGAAGCTTGATAGATGGTTTTACGACAACAGACTCCTGTTCATGAACCATCTTTGTGAATGGTGATGGTGTTGAAATTGGTGACGGAATAGCACCTCTTATATCTGACACAGACTCTTGCATTACCGTTTCAGTTACGATTACCACAGTCTCTCTATCACCATCCTGTACTGACCCTCCCTCTTTGCGAAGGTGCGTTCCTGCGGTTGCCACTGTAGATTTTTCTACCTGTGATGCTCCCAACGTACGAAGATAATAGGTTGTTTTGAGTCCTGACTCCCATGCATAGAGATACAGCTCTGAGAGTTCTTGTCCCGACGTCCCGTTAAAGAAAATATTGAGTGATTGTGATTGATCAATCCATTTTCCTCTCGATGCGGCTGACTTCACCAACCATCGCATATCAATTTCAAAAGTTTCTTTGTATTTTTGTTTGAGTTCGACGGGGATACTCGGGATATTCATAAGACTTCCATCATTGTACTTAATTGCATTGAGCATCTCATCATTCCACAATCCAATCTTTTTGAGATCACTAACCAAATATTCATTCACAATAATGAAATCTCCTGAAATATTTGACTTCACATAAATATTCTTATAGATAGGTTCGTTTCCTGGAATAACTCCTGCAATATTTGCAATGGTTGCAGTCGGTGCAATTGCCATGGTATTTGAGTTACGCATACCATATTGCTTCACCGCCTCCCGCACCACCCCCCAGTCGAGACGTTCCGTCTTATTGGTTCCAGTTGCAATACCGCGTTCTGTTTCAAGAAGCGTGATAGTGTCGAGTGGGAAAATACCTCTGTCCCATTTTGAACCCTTAAAACTCTGATACGCACCACGTTCTCGAGCAAGGTCAGTCGATGCAAGAATAGTGTAGTACGAAATAATCTCCATTGAACTATCAGAGAAATCAACACATGCATCAGATGCAAAGGGGATATTGAGCATGTAGAGGGCATCTTGGAATCCCATAATTCCCAATCCTACTGGACGATGCTTCATATTTGAGTTGCGTGCTTCAACTGTTGGATAAAAGTTAAGGTCTATAACATTGTCGAGCATACGCATCGCGGTCTTGACTGTCGTTTTTACCATTTCAATATCCAATGCTCCATTTTTGATATGCTTTGGGTAATTGATGGAACCAAGGTTACATACTGCAGTTTCATCTGCTGATGTGTTGAGTGTAATCTCGGTGCACAGATTTGAGCTATGTACTACTCCTGCATGGTCTTGTGGTGAACGAATATTTGAAGGGTCTTTAAAGGTGATCCACGGGTGTCCTGTTTCAAAAAGCATACCGAGCTGTTTCTTCCAGAGGTCTCGTGCCTTCATGCGTTTAAATTTCTTAATCTCGCCATGATCTGCCATTTCTTCATACTTTTCAAATAACGCTTCAAATTGTTTTCCGTATGTCTCGGTAAGGTCAACTGCTTCTTCGGGAGAAAAAAGTGTCCACTGTCCATCCTCCTTCACTCGTTTCATAAATAAATCTGAAATCCATGATGCGGTGTTCATGTCATGTGTACGACGACGTTCATCTCCTGTATTTTTACGAAGCTCAAGAAAATCTTCAAAATCAATGTGCCAATTTTCCATATAGACACATGTTGCACCACGTCGCCGTCCTGAACGATTGATAGCTACGGTTACATCGTTTGCAATTTTGAGAAATGGTACGGTGCCTTGTGAAGTGATGCCAGCACTTTTAATCTCCGCACCCATGCCACGGAGTTTGCTCCATGAAGTTCCTATTCCACCTGCCCATTTTGAAAGCATTGCATTATCACCAAATACTTTAAAAATATGCTTCAAATCATCTTCTACAATATTGAGATAACACGAGGATAGTTGTGGATGTGGCGTACCTGCATGGAAGAGCGTTGGTGTAGACGGGACAAAATGCATTTGCGACATGATGTTATAAAACTCAATCGCTCTCGCTTCTTTTTGCTGTTCTTGCAATGCGAGCCCCATAGCAATACGCATCCACATCATCTGTGGCATCTCGATAACCCCCCGTCCATCAACACGAACAAAGTATCGATCGTGCAATGTTTCGATACCCAAATATTTAAAGAGGTCGTCTCGTTCAGGATTTATTGCCTGTGCGAGTGTGTCTAAATTGTATCCGAGCATTGCTTCATCATACTTTTTTGTATCAACACCAATGCGGATATTACGGACAAACGCATTTTGGTATGAGGTGGTGTATTCAGTTTTAGAGGGAGCTGTGAGGTGACCAATCGCTTCATCAGCTATCCGACGAATAAGCTGACGTGCGGCCACCATAGAATATGCTGGATCTTGTTCAATACGTGCACGGAGAATATACGTAACAAGCTTTGCCATCTCTTTTGTCTTAATGCCATCATATACTTCTCGCTCAATCTGCGATACAATTTCTTGCACATCAATTTCTGTATCATATCCTCGTGTAAATTCCTGAATATACGCAGTCATTTTCTCACGTGAAAATTGTTCGGTACTTCCATCGCTTCGGACAATCATAAGTCGTTGCTCTTCGATTTCTTTCAAAACTTCTTGTTTTCGGACTTCACTTTGTTTAAATCGATATAAAATGTATGCCTTTGCAACAGTAAAGTATCCCCGTTCCATAAGCGTATTTTCTACCAGATCCTGAACATGCTCCACGGTCGGACACGCATCCTTACCATCACATCGTATCGCAAGATTAACCACAACCCTATCTGTCATCTGTTCAAGTGTACTGTCATCAACCGTAACACCCTCTGCAGCAAAAGCTTTTTTCATTACCCGAACAATCTTTGTCGGATCAAATGAAACTGTTGTGCCATTTCGTTTAATAATAGTGGTGATCATATTCAGGTATACGTTTACGTTGGTAAAACTCCACTCTCTATGAGCGTGAGGTAACAAACCACACCTTCTGTGGTTTGTTATTTGTGCAAAATCTCACACGAAGAGCAAAAGCGTGTGTTGTATTTATAATAGCACGTGTTCCATTTATTAAAATAAGCTACACAATCTCAATATGTCTAAAATAGACTCATAAATAAAGGTTTTTTTATTCATGGTATACGATATATTGTGTTTTGACTGTGGATAGCAATACATATGCACAATACGCAAGGTTGCAGAGTAATGGATACGATACGAAAAAACCGCGAGGCCGAAGGCCTCGCGGTTTTTTCGTATCACTCGCTCCTATTTTTTCATTAA
>JAHFMK010000098.1 GCA_023264435.1 Candidatus Kaiserbacteria bacterium | reverse complement strand
CGTAGAGTGCTCCATTGTCGGTAAGGGCAAGTGCAGGCATGCCATATTCCTTTGCTCGTTTTACCATTTCTTCAGGAGTAGGGAGTGCGTTTAGGAGGGAATAGTGTGAATGGGTATGGAGATGAACGAAGTTTGTGTGCTGTGTATCGTGCTCACTCATGATTATCTTATTGTATAGTAGTACCATGAAAAAGAAAAATGAGATTAAAATGAAAATATCAAAAAAAAATAATATTCGTTTTACTCATTTGGTGGGAGTTGATGAGGCAGGACGGGGCCCGCTTGCGGGCCCCGTTTCAGTGGGAGTGGTCGTAGTGCCGTACGGTTTTGATTGGGACTTAATTCCTGGGGTGGGAGATTCGAAGAGGGTGTCGCCGAAAAATCGCGAAGCGATTTTTCGGCATACCAAAATCCTTGCATCCCAACATATTCTTGATTATTGTGTAATACTCGTGCCGTCACACAGTATTGATACAAAAGGTATTACATATACTATTACGTATGGAATTGCACAGGCATTTAAAAAACTCACGCTCAATACCGAAACCACACAGGTGCTTCTTGATGGGCTTCTGAAAGCACCATTATCGTTTAGGTATCAAGAAACGATTATAAAAGGTGATGTACAAGAGAAGGTGATTGGACTCGCTTCCATAATGGCAAAAGTGACGCGAGATACCTATATGAAAAAAATTGCGCAAAAATATCCAGACTATGGATTTGAAAAACATAAAGGATATGGCACCAAAATACATTGTGCATCTATTAAAAAATTCGGTCCCTGTGTAGAACATCGAAGGACATTTATTCAACGGATAGTATAGAAATACACATACACAATGGATACTTGATTAAGAAAAAATTTTGATATAGCATAAAAATGCACCTCATGTGATGTGCGTAATACATAACGGGAGTTTGTCATGACTGAAATAAAGCGTGATGATAACGAAATTCTAGAACTAAAAAATCTCTTATATCATGACGATGACGTGGATGGTATGGGTCATCTCTCTGACAGAAGACATCGTCTGCAAAATAATTCCCCTGAATCTCCAATTGCGGGAAACAGTTTTGAAAATCACTGCAAAAGTGTGAAGAAAAGTACATAACAAATGTGAATCCTAGCCGAGCATTAAAGTGCTCGGTTTTTTATTGTAGAAATACGCAAACCGAAGCTTGCTGAATTGTATCTTTCATGACATAGTGGATTTACTATCTATTAACATGGATAGTATAAGGGTTGTTCCTTCAATATATATATTCTCAAAATAAAAGGAGTACTTCATGGGATGTTTGTCAGAAGAAAGCCACCTACATTTATCTAAGATCTTAGACAAATGGGTACGAGAACATGTAAAGGATTTGGGAGGGGTAGTGAGAATAAAAATCGAAACTATGCCCGAATATAAGAAGATTCATATAATCTTCTATAGCTGTCAAATTACTGAATCTGCCCGAAGTCTGATACGAAGATTTGTGTCAGATTCATTCAAACAACAAGTTATAGACGTACTTCCATGGAAGCAAGTACGCTTGCGAGGGTATCCTCGAGAACGATTTGATGACCATTGTCGTTGGACGTTTGAGCAGAAAAGAGCTAAATAAAATAAGTCTATTAAACAGATTTTTAAATAAGCCGTTAGATTGAATACTCTGACGGCTTTGCTTTTTTTGGAATATCTGATATAGTCTTCGACATTATGGTTATACGAATGCGACATACGCGAGCCCATACGGGAAATCGCCGTTCACATCACGCACTGAAAGCAGTGAACCTTTCAAAGTGCTCACACTGTGGAGAAGCACATCGCCCACACCACATGTGTCTTTCATGTGGTTATTACAATGGCCGACAAGTTATGGACATTACTGCACTCAAAGCAAAACGAGATGCACGCATTAAAGCAAAGAACGAGCGTATTAAAAATGAGCTTGGTGTAGCATCTGAGACAGGTGTTGCGGAAACTGCAAAAGCGTCTGAGCCGAAAGAAATTAAATCAGATACTGAGAAAAAGAAGGTGCTAAAAAATAAAGTAAAAGATAAACGACCAGAAGAAAAGCCAATCTAAGGTGTATTTTGATTTCATATCTATCCAAAAGTCCACAGATGTCCCCGTGTCGGGGACATTTCTGCAATTGGTTCTGCTATACTCTAAGACAGTATCAGTTCATTCATTAGTTTTTTATGGCAAATAGACATTTATCACGGTCAATAGTTCTTCAGTCACTCTTTGAGTGGGATTTAAATAGTTTTAATAGTGAAAAAACGCAAGAGTCTCTTGCCCGAAATATTGATGAGTTCGCACCTCATAAGTCCGATGCTCCTTTTATGGAAAAACTTCTTGATGGTGTGCTTCAAAAACAGCCAGAACTTGATATGGTAATCATCAAAGCGGCACCGGAGTGGCCTCTCGATAGAATTGCCCCTGTTGATAGAAATATTTTGAGACTCGGACTTTATGAATTGCTTTTTGCGGATAGGAAGGAAGTTCCTGCAAAGGTTGCAATAAACGAGGCAATTGAGCTTGCGAAGCAATTTGGGGGTGAAAATTCAAGTCGTTTTGTAAATGGCGTACTCGGTGCAGTTTATAAGGAAATTGGCGAACCAGGAAAAGAAGAAAGGAGTAATGCACGAAAGAAAAAGGAAGTACCTTTTGAACAGATGGAGATAGAACGATTGGCAGGATCAGTTGTGTATACAGAACATGAAGGGGTAATGTACCTTGCACTTGTGCAT
>JAHFMK010000097.1 GCA_023264435.1 Candidatus Kaiserbacteria bacterium | reverse complement strand
ATAGTGGTCTTTTGGATGTGTTGAATGATGTAGGTGCACAAGCACACTATGTACGCACAAACCTACTCCTCTCACCGCATGAAACCCTTTCATGGGAGGGTTTACAGAAAATACATATCGGGGGGCATACCATTGGCGGACACACTACAACCCATGCACGACTTGCAGAGTTACAAGAAAATATGCAGATGACGGAAATTACAGGGGACCGAAATCGTATTACGGAAAAACTTGGATATGAGCCCACAGCGTTTGCATATCCATTTGGAAGTGTTACAGATTATACGTTCACAACGAAACAATTGGTAAAAGAAGCAGGATACGCCCATGCATTTACGACAGAACATGGATTTGCAAACACTACACACGGTGATTCGTATGCCATTCCACGCCTCTGTATAGAGGATGGACTTTCTATCACACAGATTGATAAATGGATAATCGGAGGGTACGACGTGTTTTTATATGTAAAAGGTATATGTGTGCGATAAATGGGATTACAACCAAAAATGAAGCACTCGTACAACGAATGAACGAGAAGACAAGACATCGAGGTCCCGATGGTTCTTCAATATATTGTGATGGAAATATGACGCTCGGACATAATCGTCTCGCCATTATTGATACGACCGATGCTTCTGCACAACCAATGAAAAGTGCAGATGGGCGATATGTGGTTGTGTTCAATGGAGAGATTTATAATTTTAGAGAATTACGTGAGGAATTGAATGGACGGTATCCGTGTAAAACACAGGGTGATACTGAGGTGTTACTTGCTTCATACAGTATATGGGGTGAAACAATGTTTTCAAAATTACGAGGTATTTTTGCGTTTGCACTTTGGGATATTGAAACACAGGAATTAATATTAGCTCGTGATGATATGGGTGTGAAGCCATTGTATTATAGTATAGAAAATAATATTCTTGCATTTTCATCAGAAATACCAGCACTGCTCGAGATGAAACAAGAAAGAATACTCGATACCAAGAGTTTGTCATTTTATCTGTCTATGGAATACGTGCCTAGCCCAATGACTCTTGTTGAAGGAATTCAAAAACTTCCACCAGCACATATACTCCGTTTTAAAGATGGAAACAGTCGTATGTACTCATATAGAGATGTGATACCACCAAAGAGAAAAGTCTCTCATGATGAAGTGTATGCTGTTATCGACAAAGCAGTTCATCGACAGCTTGTATCAGATCGCCCCGTGGGGGCATATCTTTCAGGTGGCTTTGATTCAAGCATTGTGGTGCATCACATGGCAAAATATACCCCGCATGTACGAACGTACTCAGTTGATTTTGAAGTTGTGGAAGGACAACACAATGATAGTGATAAGTTTAATGTAGATGCGATGCTCGCACAAAAGACCGCTCAGTTTTTTAACACGGAACATAAAACCTTCACCATTTCACTCAATGATGTGCGGAATAATTTGGAATGTGCAATTGCTTCTGCAAATGAACCAATTGCAAATGCAACCGCCATCACCCAATATTTGCTGAGTGATTTTGTTAGAAAAGATGGCACGGTAGTGGTATTGGGCGGTGACGGAGGAGATGAACTTTTTGGTGGATACACACGACATAAAATTGCTATGAGTGCATATCTGTACCAGATGCTTCCGCAAAGTATTCAGAGTATGGGTGGTGCAATAAGTCCTCGCGTCAAAAAGCTCAGTACATCATTCGGTACACGGCTTCATCGTACACTTATGGTAAAGGATGAAAAAAAGATACATCCATTTTTGTGTACGCCACTCCATACCGATGTCGACACCACTCTGTTTTTTGATGCACAATACGCTACGGTAGGAAACAATATGCCTCATCCACTTGATACATTTATGCTCGTCGATAGACAAACATGGCTTCCTGATGAATGCTTCATACGCTCTGACTATGCGTCGATGGCACACGGTGTGGAGCTCCGTGTGCCGTTTGTTGATACAGATGTAGTGGCACTCTCTGACCAGATATCAGTATGGAAAAAAACACTTCCCCACGAAGGAAAGCGTATTGTGAGAAATGCATATAAACCATATTTGCCACCACATCTCTATACACAGCCAAAACGCGGATGGCTCTCACCTGCAGCAAAGTGGTTTCGAGACCCTGTCATACATGATTTTGCAAAGGAAGTTTTCTCATCATCGTATTATTCTGGACTCGATACCGTTTTTGACTGGGTGAAGGTAAGTGCATTGTTAGAAGACCATGTTGAAAAAAGAGGATATTATTTGTATCCTCTATGGAATATTTTAGTTCTCCAAGTATGGGCACGAAGGCATGGTATTATCGTAAAATAAATTAGATATGAAAATTGGATACATTGGACAGGGGTTTGTGGGGAAACATAGTGCAGATGATTTTGAACATCGTGGTTATGAGGTGGTGCGATATGCTCTTGAAGCAACATACATTGGAAATAAAGAGAAGATAAAAGAGTGTGATATCGTATTTATTGCGGTACCTACTCCATCCACACCCACTGGTTTTGAATATCATATTGTTGAAGAAGCACTGTCGCTTGTGAATGAAGGAAGCATCGTTGTTATAAAATCAACGCTTATTCCAGGAACTACCAAGAAATTGCAAGATTTGTATCCTAATATTGTAGTACTTTTTTCGCCAGAATTTTTGTGTGAAGCAACAGCCGCACATGATTCAGCACATCCAATGTTCACTATTGTTGGAGCGTTCTCCGATTCAGTTGGTCATCAAAGTGCAGCTAACATCGTAATGAAGATA
>JAHFMK010000096.1 GCA_023264435.1 Candidatus Kaiserbacteria bacterium | reverse complement strand
TAGTTGGCAAGGGTTGACCGAAATTCTTCGGAAAGGGAAGGAATCATTAAAAGACCCGTATGCATATGCTGAGTTTCGTAATCTTGTACTCGAATACGCTCAGAAGGGTGGTGACGAAGAGGTGCGAAAAAAAATTGATGCTCTTGTACAGTCATTTACTGCACCCGTGAAAAATACAGAGCCACCGCACATTCAAAAAGAAAATGTACTGCCGAATATTTCAGAATCTTTTTCAGAAGAAGCGACAAAAGCACAACACATACCACAGACCGTAACAGACAATGTCACGATTGAAAAAGAGAAGGTAACTGCAAAAGTAGTGGTACCAATTCGACGTTCACCACCTTCTTTTTTACCGAAGAGTGTGGTTGCTCATGAAATTGAAGCCTCAGAAATTTTACATGGTGAAGAAACATTTCTTCCTCCCCTCAATGAACAAAAACCAGAACCTAAACTTGAAGAAATACAGAATACTCAAATACCTGAAAACGTAGAGAAATCAGAACCAATTGTTCCTCTTTCTTATAAATCAATGGAAGAGCACAAGGCACGCATCACTGAGATAAAGCGTATGGTGCATGACCGTATTGGTAATCCTGCAACACTCATAGATACACATAATGCTTCTGGTAAAAAGTATATGGTAGCACTGCTTACTGCACTGAAAGCTACAAATGCAGGGAGTCCAGTGAGTATTGAAACAGCAATGACAGCGTTAGAAGAAGCATACAAAAATATGCTTGATGAAACAGCTTCTGTCACGACACCAGAGAAAAGTGTCCCTGTGAGTGAAATATCCCAAACATCCTCTATACCAGAAGTGGTTGCTGAACCAACATCCGTAATACAGACACCGCAATCGTACGATAAAGATGAAGTAGATGCTGTGGTAAATCATGAAGTGCCAGTTCCCTCAACGTTTGAATTACCGCATGAGAATGAGTCAATACCATTGAAGCACGATGTTGAAAATGAGTTCTTATCGACAGTGCTTCCACAACGTTCTCCTGCAAGTATCATGACCTCATTTAGTGCAAATCCACGTGCCGTAAACACAGACCAACCACTATCTCATGCGATGCCAAACGAAGCACCTGAAATGTCTCTCACGCCCGAGACGAATGATAATGTACATATGCCACTTAATTCAGTAAGTACACAAAACATAGATGAAACGGTGGTTGAGCAAAAGAGAGAAATATCAAATCTTATTCAACCGATAAAACAATATGAACAGGTCAATGCTACTGATGTTCGTACGCATCAGTCTGAGCTTTCATCGCCTGAAATTTCTGCATCATTGAATGGACTCTTACACGAGTGGCCATTATTTAGTGGAAGTGGATTTTTGGGTATTGGTCCAGGAGGGATTGAGCATCCGCTTTATCAAAGACTCTCAAAACTCAGTATGGGTGAAGTGCTTGCAGGAAGATGGGAAAAGGCAGATGCAAAAGTTATTAGAACCATTAAAGAATATGTGGATGCGTGGCGACACGAACAAGGCATTGCATATACAATCAATGAGACATTTGAACATTATTTAAGGCGTGTCGTAAATCGAATTTTGAAACGACAGAAAGACTAATATAGATTTGAAAAATACGATATACTAATGCGATGCATCATGCAAATGTTATTATAGGAAGTCATACATGGGGCATTACTTATGTACCTCTGGAAGATAGAATAGAGTGTCTTGATACTTCAATTATTATTTCTGATCGTCTGAGTATCGCAGATGTTCGTACACTCATTGATACCGCAACACTTCGACCACTTGAACGCACGTATCGTACGTTCGTAATTAGTACTACCCAAATTTTGAGTGACGCACAAAATGCACTTCTCAAACTTTTTGAAGAACCAAATCTCAATACAGTTTTTTACGTTATCATACCGCGAGAAGATATTTTGCTTCCCACACTTCGCTCACGTATGCATATTCTTGCTCGTGAGGAAGTACATACGAGTAATAGCAATTTTGATATTTTTTTGCAGAAGGGATATAGTGAGCGACTTGATATGATTACACAGAAATTAAAGAGTGAAGATTCCCAATGGGTTATGGATATTGTACAAGGACTCTCTCTGTACGCACATACTTCACACGATACCGAGCTTATACACGATGTACTTATGGTAGAGTCACATGTATACGCAAACGGCAGTGCAAAAAAAATGTTGCTCGAACACACCGCACTTACACTGCCGTCCACAGTTTGATTCATGGTGATTGTACGGTACAATAGCATTACTATGGCATATAATTTACAGAATTTTTCGAAACGAGGGGATGAGGTTGTTGCATGGCTTGAGCGTGAATTTGCTGGTGTTCGTACAGGGCGTGCAACTCCTGCACTCCTCGATTTGGTTTCGGTCGAGTCGTATGGTGCACGAGTACCGATGCAACATGTTGGCTCAGTAAGCGTTGAAGATGCACGTACACTCCGCATTTCAGTATGGGATAAAGATGTGATTAAAAGTGTTGAGAAAGCAATAGTAGAAGCTGATTTAGGTGTATCAACAGTGACTGATGGTAGTGGTTTGCGAGTTATTTTTCCAGAATTGACTGGTGAACGTCGTTCACAACTTCTTAAAATTGCCAAAGCAAAACATGAGGAGGCACGCGTTTCTCTCCGTGGTGCACGAGATGAAACAATGAAGGAGATTGACGTACTCGAAAAAAATGGAGAAATGAGTCAAGATGAAAAATTTTCTACCAAAGAATTATTACAAAAACGTGTTGATACACTCAA
>JAHFMK010000095.1 GCA_023264435.1 Candidatus Kaiserbacteria bacterium | reverse complement strand
TTGAAGAAATTTAACAATGAGGTGTTATGGGCAATACCTCTGACCACAAACCAGAAGACCGGTAAGTTTTATTTTACCTTTATCATGAAGGGGAGAGAGACTAGTACCGCAATTCTTTCACAGATTCGTCTGATAGATGGAAAGCGTCTGCAATATAAGATGGGTGACATGGAACAGTCTGATTTTTATTTTTACCCCCTTGCGGGGGAGGGCCGAAGCCGTTTGTCCATATATTCTACTAGTATCTTCCGATAAGTCAATCCTGATAGAATAGGTAGGAATAGAGAATAAGTGTCAGCCACCTCCGTACAAGGCCCGGCCTCGACCAAGTTCATGTTACCGATGGTCACCCTCGGCAGAAATTTAACACACATGTCGAGGACCGGCCTTGACTCCTTAGGGTGTTATAATTTGAGTAATGTCACAAAGAAAAGTTGATTTTGCTCACAATGAGTTTTATCATATATATAATCGAGGAAATAGTAAACAAACTATCTTTAAAAATAGTGGTGACTACCAACGATTTCAACAAATGCTTTTTGCAATGAATGCAGTAGAAGCCGTTACATTTCGCTTTATCCAAAAAGAGAAAATGTATAGCTATGATCGCGGAGAGTCACTTGTTGCAATAGGTGCATATTGTCTTATGCCAAATCATTTTCATATTTTACTTACACCAGCAATTGAATCTGGAGTCCAGAAATTTATGTTGAAACTATCAACCGGATATTCAATGTATTTTAATAAGAAATATGAGCGTACAGGATCTTTATTTGAGGGAAGGTTCAAATCTCAGTATGTTAATTCTGACGAGTACTTAAAGTATCTTTTTTCGTATATTCATTTGAACCCATTAAAAATTATTGAACCAGAATGGAAAAACGTTGGATTACATAATATTCCAAAGGGAAAAATGTTTCTTGAAAAGTATAGATTTTCGAGCTATGTAGATTTTTTGAAAGAGGAAAGAATGGAGTCTAAAATTTTGAATATCGAAAAATTTCCAGAATATTTTCCAAAGAAAGATATTTTTCTAAAAGAGGTTCAAGAATGGATGAATTATCAACAGCCAATTAATTAACTCACTCACTATAGTTGTCGAGGCCGGCCCTCGACAACTCAACAATCTACCTTCTAAACACTGTTGATAGTAAAAAAAACTACAGTATAGTCACAGTATACTAGTGTGAAGCTTATAAACATTGTATATGGAGATGTTTTATAAAAGAGTAATACATACAATCCATATAGCAATTGCAATTGCTATTACAAGTTTTATGTCTGTGTATTTCACGCACACGGTTTTCGCAGTAACTACGGAAGTGTTGTATCAGTCAGACTTCAGCACCGACCCACATTGGACAACAGACCAGCCCGATAATTTTTTTTGGGATGCATCTCGTAATGCTCTTTTTGCACGGGTTTCAAATACGCCACCATCGTATAGTCCCAATCGTTATTTTTACTACAAGACATCACTAAACCCAAAACTTTCGTATGAATTGGTTGCAGACATACAGATTCTTTCAATACAAAGCCCTGATTTAACAAACGGTATTTCTTCATTTGGTGTGTACGGCGATGGAATGCGAAGTTTTTTTACATCGATTTTAGATACTTTTAATGGAGGTGCCGTTGCAACATTTAGTACCCGCCTCATGACGCTTGATGGAAAGTCTCGATATATCTTTAACGAATTGAGTCCTGATGGAACGACGATTAATCTTAGGCAGGCAACGCAACAGTATCCTTTTTCTATTGGTACATGGTATACCATTACACAGCGATATGATGCCCTTACACATGAATATCATTACGATATTAAAGAACGTGAAAGTGGTGTGAGTATCTTCTCGAATACCATAACTGTAGATTCGACAGTGCATCCGAGCCCACTTCTTAAAAATATTGGTATAGGCACACATCCAGAAGGGGCGTACGGAACAAATCTATGGAATAGAGTCGGTGTGAGTGAATATCTTATTGATAATGTTACACTCACGCAGATATATGATGAGACATATACTGCACCGTCGAGTGTTTTGTTCCTTCCAGGAATTCAAGCAAGTCGTTTATACAAAGATGGTCTTCTCGGCTCCGAAGATAGACTCTGGGAGCCAAACAATAATAATGATGTCTCACAACTTGCGATGACCACAGACGGACAGAGTGTGGAAGACATCTACACACGTGATACTGTTGATGCAATCTTCGGTATTTATGATGTGTATGGAAGTTTCCAGAGATATCTCGATGCGGAAAAGACACGGGGGATTATTAGCGATTGGAAATCATTTGCATACGATTGGCGTCACTCGGTGACTGAAGTGGTCGCAAACGGAACGCAATACAAATCAGAACAGCGGAGACTTATCGAAACAGTGGAAGCACTTGCAAAAAACAATAATAGCCCCGTGACTATTATTGCCCATTCAAACGGCGGTCTTCTCGCAAAAGCACTTGTGCGGGCACTCGAAGCAGAAGGGAAAGCACATCTCATCGACAGAATTATTTTTGTTGCAACGCCCCAGCTTGGCACACCGGAGGCGATTGGTTCGGTACTTCACGGATACGACCAAGCAAAACTCGGTGGTTGGCTCGTACAAGCAAAAACCGCACGAGAGGTGATTCGTAATTTTGAAGGGGTGTATGGGCTTGTTCCCAGTGAGAAATATCTTGCCGAGTCGACAGACCCCGTGGTGAGCTTTGATCACGCATCGAGTACTGATGTGTTTACCATAGCATACGGCACTTCGATTGATTCATCTGACGAAC
>JAHFMK010000094.1 GCA_023264435.1 Candidatus Kaiserbacteria bacterium | reverse complement strand
CCTCAAAAACCATGGTATAGTTCACATTAGCAATCTGTTCTCAAAAAGTCCGCTATTCTACTACGTAGAATAGCGGACTCCTACACAGTTATTTATTAGACATTTTGGAGACTTAAAAAATATCTCTGAAATGATTGACACTTTTTATTGGAGGTAATTAATTATTTATGAATATCAATATTGTTTCTGTGCAGATGACACAGAAAATCTTTGCAACCATAGCAGTTCTTGCTTTGGTCTTTTCACCGTTTACAAACGTGCAGTTTGCACTTGCTATGGAGCCTGAAAGTGTGACAATCTGTCATGCAACTAAAAGCGGTACAAATCCATTTGTACAGGAAGGGCCAAATAAAACAGCGGATGTTGGTGGTCATGCAGATCATTCTCAAGATATCATTCCACCATTCGATTACCCAACCCACGACAATAATTCAGCTGGTCATTTTAATGGTTTAAACTGGGAAACAGGTCAAGCAATCTGGGATAATGGCTGTAATGCCGGAGGAACGATTACGGTAAATAAAGTAATTGTTGGTAATACAACAGTGAAGGCGAGTGACTTCGAATTTAAAGTTGGTGACGAGAAAGTAGACAACAATCAAGCGGAAAACTTTGCTATTGGGTCATACGTTGTTACTGAAACACCAAAAAAGAACGTTCCAACAAATTACACAGCCACTTTTAGTGGCGATTGTGATGCAAATGCAAATATAGAAATTACCGAAATTGGCCAGAAGAAAACATGTACCATTACAAATGATTACACTCCAAAACCAACCCTCACGCTCATCAAAAAAGTCGAGGGTGGCACAGACTTAGCAACCGCATGGACACTCTCTGCTGATGGTGCTGTTACCGATATTTCAGGCACTACGGGTGCTCCATCTATAACAAACGCTACTATTGATGCAGGTACATATACACTCTCAGAGATAGGTGGTCCCACAGGATACACAGCGTCCCAATATAGTTGTGTGAAAAATAACAGTTCCGCAGTATCAGGAAACTCAATTACACTTGCAAACGGTGACTCAGCAACGTGTACTATTACAAATACAAAAGATGCGGTTCCCCCAACACCAACCCTTTGTGAAATAACTCTTGTATCAGGAACTGACACAAACCAAGATGGTAGTGATGATTTTACTACTATAACTGAAAAAAGTGGTGCATTTGCAAAACTTCTTACGTTTATTCATACAGCATGGACTGCAGTAATTCCTGGTGCAAGTTGGATTTGGGGAGATGATCCAGTTGTAGATCCGTCAGTTGCAGAGACACAGACATTTGTACGTAAGTTTGGTTGGGGTGGAGACACTATCACATCAGCAAAACTCTACGTTGCGTCTGACAATTACTATTCTTCATCACTTAATACACAAGCTTCAGGAAGTGATGGAAGTGAAAATAATTTCCAATTAGGTACTCAGGATTCATACGATGTTACGAGTCTCATTGCTACGGGTAATAATGAACTCGATATTGCGGTGACAAATCTTCCAGCAGGTACAGATCCACAAGCAAATCCAGCTGGCCTCAAGTATAAACTTGTAATTTCTGGAACAGGCGATAATTGTCAAATTCCGTATGTTACAGTTCCAGCTAAAGGAACAATCATTGTCGATAAAGTCACAGTACCTTCGGGTGACCCACAGAGTTTTACATTCACAACTACAGGAACTGGTTATGGTGGTTTTGCACTTACAGATACAGCAGTGGCAAACAGTCAACAACTTTCAGCAGGAACATATTCTGTTTCTGAAGGTGAGGTAACTGGCTGGAAACAAACAAGTGCAGTATGCGTGAGCTCAATTCATGATACTGAAATTGCAGGAGCACTTGAACTTGATGCAGGTGAAACAATTACCTGTACATTCACAAATACAAAAGATGAAGTTCCTCCAACACCAACCTGTACAGACGGTATCCAAAACCAAGGTGAAACAGGTATTGATATGGGTGATGTATGTGAAAATGGTGGCGGAGGTGGAGAACCAACCCTTTGTACCGACGAAACAGCACTGAACTATAATGAGATAGGTGCATGTGAGTTTTCTAAATGTATAGCACCAAACACAAATCTTCTTTTAAATGGTTCATTTGAAGAGCCAGTCATTGGGGGAAGTTGGGGGATTTTTAACCCAGTTGCAAATTGGGTCATCTCACTGTCTGACGGTCTGGAAATCTGGAGGAACTTCTACGGTGGTGCATCTGACGCTGATCAGAATGTTGAGCTTGATGGAAATGCACCAACTAAGATTGCTCAAACGGTAGCTACTATACCTGGGGCAACGTATGAACTTCGTTTTGATTTCTCAGCCGCAGACAATATTGCAGACAATAGCATTGATGCACTCATAGACGATGTACTACTTCTCAATGTAACAGCAGATGGTACAGATATCGCAACGAACACATGGACAACTCATTCAAAAACCTTTATCGCGGATGACTCCTTAACTACTGTCGCATTTGAAGATAAGGGCACAGCAAATTCATACGGTTCACTTATGGACAATGCAGTACTTTGTCTCGTAGAGGAACCAGATAACAACGGTGGAGGAGGTGGTGGAGGAAATGAAGAAAAATATCTCATTTTTGGAAATGTGTGGAATGACGTAGATAAGGATGGTGTAGAGGTGCCTCATCAAGAGGATGGTGAAGATGTCCTTTCAGGATGGACTATTACCATTACAAATGGCGAAACAACTTTTACTACCACAACTGATTCTGATGGATATTATTCCTTCAATGTCCCTGCAGGAACATGGACCATAGACGATGGTTCACCATCAGGTTGGGA
>JAHFMK010000093.1 GCA_023264435.1 Candidatus Kaiserbacteria bacterium | reverse complement strand
TTTGCGGGTGTGTTTGAGTTAAACTCGAACATGTTGTGCACAAAACGAGCATGATCCTGACTGTCAAGGAAAATAATACGCTTATCTACACCTCGATTGAGTACATGATATATATCCATAGATATATTAATTATATCTAAATATGGCCGACATCGTAAGTCGGCCATGTGAATTATATATATTTGGTATAATATAAAAATGATTGGACTCATTGACTGCAATAATTTTTTTGTATCGTGTGAACGACTTTTTCGCCCTGATTTACAGAAAAAACCTGTTGCCGTTCTTTCTTCAAATGACGGTTGTATTGTTGCTCGCAGTCAAGAGGTGAAAAAACTCGGTATTCCAATGGGTGTACCATATTTTCAAATAAAGAATATGTGTAAAAAGGAAAAAATTACTATTTTTTCATCAAATTTCCAATTATATCGGGATATTTCTTCACGAATAATGCACGTTTTAAAAGAGGAGGTTCAAAATATTGAAGTGTATTCAATTGATGAAGCTTTTTTTAATGTGCACACTAATGTTACTGAAAAAGAGATGGCAGAGATGCGTATGCGTGTAATGCAAAAGACAGGTATCCCTGTATCTATTGGAGTTGCACACACAAAAACGCGTGCAAAAATAGCGAATAATATAGCTAAGCATAGAATGCGTGATGGCCGACTTACGATGTCGGCCATAGGGGGTGGAGAGGGAGGTGAGCAGGAACAAGAAGAGGGAGTGTGTATTTTAGATATGACAATGTGGGAAAATATTAAAAACACTCTTCCGTGCGGAAATGTGTGGGGAATTGGGAGGCAGACAACCGCTTTTTTAACCAGTGAGAAAATTGAGACAGTTGGACAGTTGCTTGCATGTGATCGTGCATTTATCAAACAATCTCTTGGTGTTGTGGGTGAGCGTCTTTGTATGGAGTTATCAGGTACATCAATATATCGAGTTGGGGACTCAGTACATACTCAAGAGAGTTATACTAGTACACGATCATTCGGTAAGATTATCCGTGACAAAGAGACACTCATAAGTGCATTGAGTTATCACATCACTCATCTGGCAGAAAAATTACGAACTCAAAGCGAAGTGGCATCAAAGATTAGTATTGTTTTACAAGGGAGCCGATACGGTGCCTTCTCTCATCGTGAAGATATCTTGAGTACAACACTCACAATGTCTACAAATGATACCACCACACTCATACGTGAAGCACAGAAATTGCTTATAAAACTCTACGACTCTGAGATACCATATAAGAAGGCGGGTATAATTTTGAGTGGTATTTTACGAGAAGAAGTAACCTCACGTTCTTTGTTTGACGACCATAACACCCACGAAGACAGAAGTGTATTGAATACTGTTACCGATAACATAAATAAAAAATTTGGAGCACACACTCTTCATTTCGGCGTGCTTTATGGCACTGAAAAATGGAAGGAAAACAAAAGACTTGTCTCGAAAGAATATACGACAAAATGGTCAGAAATCTGTACTGTCAAAGCCATATGATAACTGTCCTAGAACAAGTCGCAGAGAATTGTCTTTAATGTATATGTATCGCTTTTAATATAAGAAAGTTATCAACACTATTTTACACAGAATGTGTAAAAGACACGATATACTATATAAGGTCGATCGAGGGTTAAAAGTCACATTGGTATGACTTTATATAAAACGGCTGTATCATTTTTGGTACGATATAAAGTAATATCTCTCCACAGACTTTCTTCGGTTGAAATCATTGTGCATCGAACACAGTGAATAAGTTTTTTACAAATTTAATACAATAAGTACATGTACGTTTATAAACGACAAGTTACTATGCACCGCGGGATCGCGACCCTCCTTGCAATAGCGCTTGTACTCTGGGCAATGGGATTCAACATATTTAAGGCTGAGGCAGCAAACCTCACTTATGTGAAAGATACTCTCTCAGATTCAGATCTCAGTGTAGTGTCAAACCACACAATCCAATTTCTTTCTCCAACTGGAGTAGGGTCTACACAAACTGTCACAGTCACTTTTCCCGCTGGATTCAATATGGGTTCAGTAGCATTTGGAGATATTGACCTTGCGGTCGCAGGAACAGATCAAACTCTTGTTGCGGCAGCACCGACTGCTTCACAATGGTCAGCAGTTGTATCAGGTCAGGTACTCACATTTACAAGTGGGGGTGCATCAGCAACAATTGGTTCAAATGCAACAGTCACGATAGAGATCGGTTCAAATGCGACGTTTGGTGGAACAGGTGTGAATAAAATTACAAATCCTGGTTCTACGAACTCATACGAAATTAGTATGACCGCTGGTACTGCTGATTCTGGAAAAACACGAGTAGCTATCATTGATAATGTCTTGGTAACTGCAAATGTTAATACCACACTCACCTTTACAGTCAGTGGAGTTGCAAACGGTTCAACAGTTAACAGTAGTCCAACAACTACTGCAACCACTACTACAAGTACAGCACTTCCATTTGGAACACTTGCCTCAAATGTCTCGAAGACACTTGCACAAGATTTGACCGTTGCAACAAATGCAAGAAACGGTTATGTGGTGACAGTTGACCAGAAGCAAAATCTTCTTTCATCTACAGGTGCTGACATTGATGGATTCATCGATGGAGCATACACCAATACACCAACTGCATGGGTTGCACCAAGCAATAACATTGCAAATGAAAATACGTGGGGTCACTGGGGTCTTACCTCAGATGACACATCACTTCTCGGAAATGGTGTTGATTTTGGAGCAAATCAATGGATTGCAGCAAGTACAACACCACGAGCAATCATGGCACACAATGGGCCAGCTGACGGAACGACGCAAAGTATTGGTAAA
>JAHFMK010000012.1 GCA_023264435.1 Candidatus Kaiserbacteria bacterium | reverse complement strand
AAATTTCCATGAAACTATGAATAAAATTCTGAACGATTACGGAGCAGATGGAAAAGTAGCATGGGTATATCGTCAATTTCCACTTGAACAACTCCATCCAAATGCATCACGCATTGCAGCAGCTTCAGAATGTGTCGCAGAGCTCGGTGGCAATGATGCATTTTGGAAATTTGCGGACTTAGTCTTTGGAGAACGTGCAACCAATGCACAGACAGACATGCTCAAACTTCCTGATTACGCCGTTCAAGCTGGCGTAAATAAGGATACATATACTCAATGTGTAAATACAAATAAATACGCAGAGGCAATCAAATCCGATATACAAGCCGGAGCGGACGCAGGAGCACGAGGAACACCATATTCATTTCTTATTGTCGGTGGTAAACAAGTACTTATCAACGGTGCACAACCATACGCAACAGTAAAACAAATGATTGAAAGTATGCTCAAACAAATTGACGCCTAGTAGTATCTAGAATGAGACTTTTACAAAAATCTCGTTTGGAGAGCTTCAACTAATCCACAGTATTCTGACTTTTCGGGATTGCATGGCACGTGTAAAAACGTGCCTTTTGTAATTTCATCCACCACACGAATAATCTCACCTTTTAGAAATTCAATCTCTCCATCGGTAATGGTAAATGATTCCTCGCGAATCTTACCTGTTGGGTCTGCTTCTATAAATGAAAGAAGTCCCTCTCTCGTTCTCAATTGTTCTTGTCCATGCAGTTCTAGAAGTAACATATAAAATACAAGTTGGCGTTTATAGTCACCATTTGAGTCTTTGGTTGTTCCTTCAATCTGTCCGCGAGTTCGTGGCTTTCCTGTTTTATAGTCGACGACACGGATAATATTTCCCTCAGCGTCAAGGTCGAGCCTATCAAGCTTTCCTGTGAGCATGATTTCAGGAAATTCAGAGAGTCCCGTAGGAAGAAAAACCTGTACTGCATATTCTTCTTTTGTCTGTGGTGCAAGATGCGGAGAAACAAAATCAAGGTAATTGGTAAGTGCCACCAACGCACGTTCGTGATGTCGAGTATATGCATCATGACTCATTGGCAATTTTCCTAACTCGCGTTCAATATAAGTTTTGAGAATGGTCGTCGTTGGTAACTCACCATTATGATCTCGTCGATATACGAATACACTTTGTAGTGTCTCATGAAGCACGGTACCAAACTGTGCATTCTCTGCTTGCGTCTCTGGGATACGAAGTACGTTTCGATAAAAATAATTCCATGGGTCATTGAGATAATTGTTAAGTGCCGTCACCGAAAGTCCGCGTGTGGTAAGCACTTCCTGTAAATAGGTAACATTGAGTGGTGAGTGAGTACTATGTGCACGTAACGTAGTGCTTGGATTAAATGCATCTTCTGCGTCTTGTGTATCAACTTCGCTAATATATGTTTTTCCCACCTCCTGCAAAAGACGAGTTGGCAACAGTGCCCGTCCTTCGGTATTACCTTCGGACACACTCAGAAACAAACCTTTTTTTGCACGAGTGAGTGCGACATAAAGCAATTTTCGCTCGTCATCTTCGGGATTAAAATTATCTGCTTCAATATGTTTTGTAAGTGGAATATCAAACAATGATGCACGCTTCTGAACACCCCAATTTTTATCAGTAAGATGTACAATATGAACATACTCAAATTCAAGCCCTTTTGATTTGTGTGCCGTCATGACCTGCACTGCACGTTTTCCAGTACGGATATATGGTGCAGTGAGACCAAGTCCATGTGTAATACGTGTCTCAAACATAACCTCTACATCTGCAAGAGTAATCGCATTTTGATGATGTACCATTGCCTCAACCTCATCATACAAGCGACGTATGACCCGTGCTCCTTCGTGTGGATCAGTCGTAATAACCTTATCCATCAACCCACTCTCACGAATAAGGTATGAAAGAACCTGATGTGGTGCATCAATGAGCATGCGTTCTCGTCCGTGCGTAAGACATGTCACAAGACGACTTACTTTTTCTGATGCTTCAAGATTGAGATTTGAAAGGAGCACGGTATTGGCAATGAGAGTACGGAGTGGTGTGTCGTATGTACGAGCACGAGCAATCTTTATAATATCTGCGACAGGCAGATCAACATAGGGGCTTTGTAATACTTCAAAAAGGGATCGCTCATCACTCATATTGGTAACTGCATGAATGAGTGTTCGTACGGCATTGGTAAGAGGATGTGAAAGAATATCCCCATCAGCGGACGCTTCAACCTCAATATCGCGATTGCGGAGTAGTGTTGCGAGCAATTCAACTTCATGATTAGTGCGTACTATAACCGCGATTTCTTCTGGCTGAGTTCCCTCTGCAAGAAGTTTTGTAATATGACCCACTAGATATTCATGTTCAACAGCTTCATGTTGAAATACTCGTCGCTCAATACTCGATGTAAATGTATGATGGGCAGTCAATGGCACACGAAGCTCGGTCGCGGGACCTGCTTCAATCGTAATGAGCTCATGCGAAAAATCAAGAATTTTTTGTGCAGAACGATAATTTTGCGTCAATGCAATGGTGGTCGTGTGCGGAAATTGTTCTTCAAAGTAGAGAAAGTTTTCAAGTGATGCACCTTGGAAACGGTAAATAGATTGTTTTTCATCCCCCACCACAAAGAGATTTGGTCTTTCGTGATATGATGAAAGAAGTGCGAGGATTTTATTCTGACTTCCATTTACGTCCTGATGTTCATCAGCAAGTATATAATGATACTGTTCTTGTACCGAACGAAGCATATCTTCATTGGTTTGAAGTGCCTCAACCGTTTCAAATATCATATCATCGAAATCAAAGCGTTGTTGTGTGAGAAGCGCCGAAGTATATGCTCGATACACAAACAAAAGTTCATAATTCTTTTTCACTCGCTTTTCTTTCTCGCGATACTCAGCACGTACCGTGCCTTTATGAGCTCCTTTCTCGTGCAATTTTGGAAGTGCATCAAGAGCAGTTTGTTGTACTGCTATGATTTCTGCAAAGTGATCTCCGGTAATATATTCCCGTTTCATCTCAGAAATTGCATTCATGACTGGCTTTACATAATATTCTGGACTTCCTGCAGGTCGAAGAAGTTTTATTGATGGAGTTTCGAGTATTGATTCTATAAGAGTAATTTTCTCAAGGTCCGTAATGGGGCGTCCACCTATCGCTCGTGCGTATGCATCTGGGTATTGCCGAATGAGTCGCCCCGCAAATTCATGAAAAGTATGTATGGCAACACGATAGGCGGACGCCCCTATGTACCGTGTAAGCCGATCACGCATTGCCTTCACTCCAGACTCAGTAAATGTAAGTGCGAGAATGTTTTCTGGTGCCACATCAGCGATACGCAGAATGTTGGCAATGCGAAGTGTGAGAATCTGTGTCTTTCCTGTCCCCGGTCCTGCAATAACCATTACAGGACCCTCAATGGTATCAACAGCCTGTTTTTGTGCAGTATTGAGCTCATTATATGCTCTTAAAAAAGTTTTCTCATCCATAATACCCCATAGTATACCAGACCTCCGCACTCTCCACATTTAATGTTTACAACCTAGATTTTAGGCGTATGATAGAAAAATGGAGATACGAAGTTTAGCAAAAGAGGCTATTATCATATCATCGGATGCAACGTTCAGAGAAGCTGTCGCACTTATGGTACGAAAACAAACCAACTCACTATTGGTAACCAATGGAGATGGAGAGCTTGTTGGTGAAATTAATGTCTCAGACCTCCTTGATGCAATTGTTCCAATAGATGTTACGGCAGATGATATTGAAGAAAAACTTGGTTCAGAAACTGCATTTGGAAATGCCGTCATGGCTGCATCTGATTTGTCTGTACAGGATTTTATGAATAGCAATATTCAGCCAGTTCATGTTGATGATTCACTCATTGCTATTGCCGGAAAGGGGATTGCCTATCAGACTGCACATCTTCCCATCGTAGACCATGATGAACATCCTATTGGAATAATTTCGAGACGTGGACTCAAACACATTCTTGCAAAATATCTCAATATCACAGATACAAAATAGCTCACACACACCATACAAGATATTTTATTTTTGTCTCGGTGTTTTTATTTTTTTACCGTATTTAAAATTTAAATATATACTTTTATGCTCACCGCAGAATCAGCACTTGCTCTCTTTTCAATGCTTGCAATTTCATGTATTTCGCTTCTCATTGCTCAACGTATACGCATCCCCCATACCGTTTTCCTTGTTGGTATTGGAATACTTCTTGGGGTATTTGCAACATTCCCCTACCTTCATTTCCTTAATGACTTCACACTCACTCCTGAACTGCTTTTCTTCATCTTTCTCCCGACACTCATATTTGAGTCAGCATACAATATCAACATCAAGCACCTCACCCATGACGCTCTTATTATTTCACTCCTCGCTATCGTAAGCTTACTTGTATCAGCACTTGTTATTGGATTTGGAATTGATATTGTATTTACATTCATTGGACTTGATATTCCCTTTACCCTCGCACTCCTTTTTGGTGCTATTATCTCTGCTACTGACCCTGTCGCCGTACTCGCACTCTTTAAAGAATATGGTGCACCACGAAGGCTTTCACTTATTTTCGAAGGCGAAAGTATCTTTAATGATGGTACTGGAGTTGCACTCTTTTTGGTCATACTCTCTATTGCAGAATCAGGAGTCTACAGCTCATCCGACATACTTCATGGCACGCTCTCATTTATTGGTATGGTTATCGGTGGTGTTATCTTCGGTCTTCTCTTTGGTGGTATCTTTGCAAAAATTATTGGTTGGACACGAAGTAATGAATTTGCCTCAATTACACTTACGCTCGTACTTGCACATACCACATTCATTTGTGCTGAGATATTTTCACATACAGTAAAAATTGGTGACACCCATATACTTATCTCTTCTATTATTGCGACCGCAACCGCCTCGCTTCTTATGGGAAATTATGGTCGCTATAAAATGCCAGCACATGCATCTGAGTTTGTGGAAAAATATTGGAGTCATTTTGCCTTTCTTGCAAACTCACTCATATTTATCATGATTGGTATGCTTGTGGTGAAACTTCCTGCATCGACACCAGAACTTCTTATTCCTATACTCATTACCATTTTACTTGTCGCAGTCGCCCGTGCAATTTCTGTTTATCCCATTGTTGGTCTCTTTAATACATTCACAAAAAAAGAAAACCGCATACCTCAATCGTGGCAACATGTCCTTGCGTGGGGAAGTCTTCGAGGAGCACTTGCGGTGACCATGGTTCTTATGATTCCCGATGACCTCTCATTTGCCAACTGGAGTTTCACCTTTACTCCTAAAGAACTTGTACTTGCACTCACTGTAAGTTGTGTATTTGCAACTTTATTTATTAAAGCAACTACTATTGGTAGCATGATGCAAAAATTAAGACTGAGCACCTTCACACCTCTTGAAGAGATAAATTATCGGGAGATGCTCATCTATATTTATCAGACATCACTCCAACGACTAGATGATGCACACGGGAAAGGGTACATTAATACCAGTACCTATACATCACTATTGATGACACAACAAACACGACTTCGTACCGCACTTGATGATTTGCGAGAGCATTCAAAAGACCAAGAGATGCTCACCAAAGTTATCCACCTACACGCGATTGGTATTGAACGTAAATACATAAAGGAACTTTTTGTCGCGGGAGAAGTGCCAGAATATACTATCAAGCGAGTGCTTGCAAAACTAGAATATCAAAGTAGTGCAATAGAGCATGATAATTTCGAGATAACAAAACATGAGCATGGACAAGATGATGATGTATTTGAGTATCTTGCTTCACTCCTTCGAACTATATTTAAAAAACCACACACACCACATACCATTGCAACACAACAGTATCTCTATTATCGTGCACTTTCAATTATCTCACGCAAAGTACATAAGGAGCTTATTCGACTCAAGATGAGTTTTGGTGATGATTTTGAGATGCTTCATACATCTGTGATGGACATCATTATGCTTTACGATTCATATCATGAGGGTTCAGACAAAAAATTATATGGAATAATGAAATCATATCCTGAACATATTGCAAAACTTGATATCACACTTGCTCATCGTGCACTGTACAAACGAGAATCCATGATGCTTGAAAGCTTGAAAGAGCGTGAGATGATAACACCAAAAGTCTCAATTTCACTCCATGAACGCTTTGCTCGTGAAAATACGATATAAGTGCAAAACCATATTGACAGCATGATAACGAGGAGTAGAATAACGTGTGGCTCAAAGTGAGTTACACGTTATTTAAAAAAATAGGAGTACAATTGTAATGGGCGAAGTGCAGAATTGTGCAGGAAGACTGTTTGCTATTGTTGGCCCAACAGGTGCTGGAAAAAGCACACTCATGGGACAGCTACGAAAAGAATTACAAGGTGAAAGGTGTGTTTTTCTTAGTGATTCGAGAGGTGGAGAAGAAGACAATCCACATGCTCGGTACACTAGGAGAGTCACACAATTTATCCATGAAGGAATTTCCGAAGAGACTTCACCTGATGTGAGTATGCTCATCTTTTGGTCACGACTCGCATCAATTATCAAGGCATCCATTGTTCCAAAAATAAAAACTGGAGTGGACGTTTTCATTGATGGTTTTGGTGGAACAATATTGGCACATGCACTCTACGCTGCAAAATCAGAAGATGAACATGACCATTTAATCAAAATCCATAAGTCTCTTATCGAGCACTTTGTGATTGATGCTGGTTTACAACCACCTACCTACCTTTGGCTTAAACCAACCCCCGATATTGCACACGAAAGACTCAGGGCAATTAATAAAATCGCCCGGTGCGAAATATCAATTGAATACATTCAAAGGATGAATGAAGGCTTCAAGTTCTATGGAAACCTTCCTGGTCAAACAGTGATACCTATTGATGCAAACCAAAACAAAGAAGATGTTTTGAAATGTGTGCTTGCACTTGTTTCAACAACTTCTCTTCGTCATGGGATAGCGGTATAGTTCTCAAAGCGGGAAAGATGATAAGGAGTGAATTTTGATCCCCCAAAAATCGTCGTTGGACGAGTGGGGGATCTTATTTTAATAAATAATACCTATATGAAAATAAATATATCAATACATAAAGAGCGTATTATCAAAAATTGGAGATCTGGGCTTACCGTAGCACTTATCTCAGTCCCCCTTTCAATTGCACTTTCAATCGCCTCAGGTGCAGGGCCAGTGCCTGGACTCATCACTGGTATTTGGGCGACACTTATTGCAAGTATCTTTGGAGGTAGCAATTATAATATCATCGGAGCAGCAGGAGCACTCACAACAGTACTTTTTGCCGCAACACTTACTTCTCCTTTGGGACTAGGTGCAGGCATACTTCCCCTTCTGGCAATTGCCACTGGGCTTATTATTTTTATTGTATGGGCATTTCGTGTTGACCGTTTCCTCTATTACATTCCCTCAAGTGTTATGTATGGATTTTCTGCGGGAGTTGCATTTCTTATTGCAGCATCACAACTCTTTGATGCAACAGGACTTTCTGCACTCAAACGTACAGGAACCTTCTTGGGTGACATCGCACTCTTTATTTCAAAAATGAGTGCAGTGCACTTCGCATCGATTGCTACATTTGCTGGATTTCTGATTTTTATTCTTGTTTGGAAACGAACAGTCAAAATGCTTCCCGCAGTCATTCCAACATCAATTCTCGGCATCCTTTTTGGCTACCTTGAAGTACATTATTTTGACCATGGACTCATCTCACTCGGAGATAAATTTGGAAACTTTTCTGCATCGCTCTATGCATCCGTACCATGGCACAGTATCCCAACACTCATGACGCACCCTGAACACATTATATGGATTTTCAAAACTGCGGGAGTTATTGCACTCATTGCCATTCTCGAAACATTAATTACTGCAAAGATTGGAGATCGTATCACAAAAACACAATCATCATCAACCAAAGAACTCCTTGGGCTTTCACTTGCAAATATTGGCTCAGGTATTTTTGGTGGATTACCTGCTACGGGTGTCTTTATACGCACTGGTGCAAATATTAAAGCTGGTGCAACACATAAGATGTCTGCAACAATTACTGCACTTGCAACCGGTGCCATTGCACTTGTTGTATTACCACTCTTTATCTATATTCCAATGACCGTCATTGCAGCACTTCTCGTAAATACTGCAATAGGACTTATCGAAACTGAAAAGTTTAAGGAATTTTGGAAGCATGAGAAAGCAAGTTTTTGGATTGCGATTATCGTAATACTTATTACCGTTTTTGAAGATGCAGGAACAGGTGTTGTCATCGGTGCTCTCCTTGCACTTCTCTCCTTTGCAGAAAATATAAGTCACGGACGATTTGATGCGATTCTTAATTATCGTGATGGAACACGTGAAGATATACGCGGAAAACGTAATCTTAAACTTTTGGAGAATAAAGAAGTATACATTTTTACGTACAGTATTGCTGGATTTCTTGGATATATTGATAGTGCACGTCATGCACACAATTTACGGGAAATAGCTAAAAATAAAAATATTGTACACGTTATCATACGGCTTCGAGACCTCTTTGCTATGGACTTTGAAGGAGTCGCCATGTTGACCGAATCACTCGAAGAACTTCATGCAACAGGGAAAAAAGTATATATCTCTTCTGCAAGCACTTCAGTACTTGAACAACTTCACGATATTTCATTTATACATTCTGGAGAACAACATGTCTTCCAAAAAACAAGTGATGTATTGAACGCAATTGGTTTTGTAAAGAAAACGGTGTAATACGCAATAATAAAACCACCGCACGCGAAGCGTGCGGTGGTTTTATTATGATATCTTAATAACTCTTCAACCGCCGAGCATTTTCGTGTTGTCGTATTTTTTCAAGTGCTTTTGCTTCAATTTGTCGAATACGTTCACGGGTCACTCCAAATTCCTTCCCTACCTCTTCAAG
The DNA here is from genome assembly GCA_023264435.1 of Candidatus Kaiserbacteria bacterium. Lineage (GTDB taxonomy): Bacteria > Patescibacteriota > Minisyncoccia > Phycocordibacterales > UBA918 > Damh-18. The sequence continues at coordinate 1,443 of JAHFMK010000012.1, read as the reverse complement.
TGTATGATATGTCCCATCAAGCAAACCGTGTCGCATTTCAAGAATTTTCCGCTCCTTTTCTGAAAGTGATTCAAGTATTACTTGCATCTGGTCCGCCAATATACGGTGCGCCACTTCTTGGTCAGGTGCTATAATTCTATCATCTGCAATAAAATCTGAGAGTCTAGAACGGTCATCATCATCTCCAATAGGTAACTCCAACGAAATAGTATCTTGACTTATCTTCTCAATTTGATAAATCTTCTCAACTTCTACATCCATTTCAGTTGCAATTTCTTCTGCAACAGGATCTCGCCCAAGGTCTTGTGCAAGACGACGTGATACCTGCTTATACTTCGCCATAGTTTCCACCATATGCACCGGAATACGGATAGTACGTGACTGGTCCGCAAGTGCACGAGTGATAGCCTGCCTAATCCACCATGTTGCATAGGTCGAAAACTTAAATCCTTTTGTAAAGTCAAACTTATCAACTGCTTTAAAAAGTCCAAGGTTCCCTTCTTGAATAAGGTCGAGGAGTGTAAGGTCAGGACTTCGTCCTACATATTTTTTAGCAATGGAAACAACAAGACGGAGGTTTGCTCGTGCAAGAAGATTGCGTGCTTCAGTATCGCCGTCAACAATTCGTTTTGCAAGTACACGCTCCTCATGTGCATTTAAAAGTGGGTACTGTCCTATCTCTCGAAGATACATTTGAATAGAGTCATATGCATTGTCACTTCGTTTATACACATTTTTTCTATCAAGAAGACTACTTCCTCCAATATCATCACCAAGCATACCGCCACTACTAATAATATCGACACTTGCAGTCGCGAGACGTTCATATAATTCTTCGAGGAATGCAACATCCTTTTCAACAGCAGGAAATTCCTTCAAAATTTCATCGTAGGTTATATACCCACGCTCACGCCCGATAACAAGCAGTGCATTTGCTTTTTCATTTTGTATTCGTTCTGACTTTGTAAGTATTTTTGTAACAGATTTCTTGCTCACTACCGGTTTTGTGTGTGTTTTTTTAGTGATACTTTTTTTTGCAATAATCTTATTTCGAAGCGGTTTTTTCGTTACTACTTTCTTTATACTGACTTTTTTTGTAACAGGTTTTTTTGCGATATTTTTTTTATTAATCACCGTTTTTTTTGACGGTGTTTTTTTTACGCTCTTCGGTTTTTTGGCTATGGTTTTTGCCATGATGCACACGATTATACATTAAATTCTGAAATTGTCCACAGATTCACTGTGTATGTCTATTGACACTCACATCACACACAAAACGTTACTTTTGGAGTATCTCAATAACAAATTTCTTCTGAAAGAGTTGTTCTGCTTCTTTTGCTTTTGTCAGAAGCGTCATCACTTCCCCTTCAGCAAGATTATGCTCTACACGTTGCAATTCAATACGTAAAACCCCCAATTGTTCACGTGCAATAGTATGTGCAT
>JAHFMK010000092.1 GCA_023264435.1 Candidatus Kaiserbacteria bacterium | reverse complement strand
AGTGCGTGTTCGGCTGGTGTGTATGGGGTATATGCACGTATCGTGAGTATTAATGTAGCAAACTGAATATCATTTTTAATGACGGTACTTCCTTTGAGGGTGTGTGATGATGTTTGCATATTATTTTGTACCTATGAAATGACCAATAGTGAGTACATCTTCATTAAAGAGTGTTTTTATCCGTGAGAGTACATCTCGCGCTGAAATAGCGCGCAATTTTTCTTCAGTTTCGAAAAAGTGTTCCCATGCTGAAGCACTTACATATTCGACAAGTTCTGATACAAAGCCAAGGCTATGCTCTCGGGTTGTAAGCTCGCTCATAATATTCTGTGCAATAATTTTTTTGAGATATGATGTAATATCCTTTTGCGTGAGCGTGTCAATTATCTGACGAATATGAATATAGGTATCTTCATGTGACAGAGCAGATGATAAGGTGATATAAACCATTGCAAGATTAGTGTCATAGGTTGGTTCTATTGATGTACTGACACTTGTTACCAACGAGGTATCAACTAATTTTTTGTTTAAAATGCTATCTTCACCTCCTGCAAGTACGTGCAATGCAATCATTGTTTCAAACCATCCCGTTTTTGGAAACCCGTCATGTTTGACTCCAAGTGCAAGTATATTTTTGGTTGAAGGTCGTCGTATATGTACTATTCGAAGACCTTCTTGTTTTGGTTCGCGTATGATAGGTCGAGGAGTAAGCTTTTGAGATGGTTTAAGATTTCCAAAATATTTTTCCACACATGAACACATTTCATTCTCACGAACATCGCCAACAATAATTAGTGTTGCATTGTTAGGTGCATAATATGTTTCATAAAATATTTTTAATTTTTCTGTTGTGTATGATTCAATATCTTCACGAAAACCAATCGTTTCATGTCCGTATGGGTGAGAATGAAGTGCGGTTGCAGTCATGGGTACTGAAAGTGCAAATTCCTCACTGCCTGAGTACATATCATATTCGCTCAATACATTTGTTCGTTCAGGTATAAATTCTGTATCAGTAAGTACAACATCATGCATTCGTTCTGCTTCAATACGAAGAGCTATCTCAAAATGCTCTTTGGGATACGAAAAAAAATATGAAGTTCTATCTTTCCATGTATTGGCATTTAAGATAACACCTGTTTGTCGCTCAAATTGCATTGCACCAGAATCTGACTTTCTACGCATGTCGTGTTTTGTGGGTTTGAAAAGCATGTGTTCAAGCATGTGTGCAATCCCCGTAACTCCATGTGTTTCATCTCGTGAACCAACTTTATACACAATATCACTGGTAATAACACCTGTGTTTGGTTTACGAACAAATAAAACGCTCAGTCCATTGGATGTAAGTCGATATTCAGCAATGATACCTTTCTTTTTAATCCTCACCATTGCAGGTTTAGTATTGCTCACTTTTTTCTTTGACTGCATGTATAAATTTTTTATATTCACTAAAAACGTTATTGAATTCGGTTAGTATAGCATTACGAAGTCGTCTGTTCAGTGCGTTGCTTATTTCTTGATACATATACAAACCTTTTTCTTGATGTGACCCATAGTGTGCAATATAACCACTTAAATCATCAATATAATTTTCAACAATAGAACGCATGGTATGGATTTTGTCGGCTGAGAGCACAATAAGTGCTCGTTCATGTGCAATTTTGAGTTGCTTTAAAAAATCTTTCTCCATTTTTTGTCGTTGTTTTGTATCATGCTCATTATGATACGTCTCAGTAATACTGATAACAATATCCTTAATAGTACCCCCAAAATCGTCTTCAAGTTCTTGTTCAGTATAATCAGTATCGATAAGTGTATCGTGAAGTAAGGCGGAGACAATGCAATTTTCATCATCGGTATAATCGGCAACAATCATAGCAACTGCAAAGACATGTGTGATATATGGATATGGTACAGGACCCTTACAGACTTGGTCTTTGTGGAGCACGGACGCTGCTCTAATAGCCTGTTCAATGGGATAATTGTATCGCATACATTTTATCTAAGGTTCATTTTACTTTCACACTTACGTGTATTTCAATAAAGTTTTTTAATCCTTAATTCAGTTTCTTTAATTTTAGAATTAATTCTTTGTAACTCACTTTCAAATGTTGCCATACTGCTAAATAGTATCACTTAATACCGTGCACGTGAAGTAACGTTTAATATTCTGATTTTAATACAAGGTTTTGAAAACAACATTATATTGTTATTCAAGGGTAGAAAGAAAACGTTATTTTTTTGATACTATATGCAGTGACTGAAGTTTTCTACCACATGCTTCACGATAAGGGCAGAATTCACAACTAGTACCTGATTTTGGAAATGTTGGTGACTCGAGACACGTTTTAATAGCGAAAATTGTTGGCTCTATCCATGTGGTGTCACCGTCACATGGCACAAGTGTCGTTTTGAAATGTAACGTGTCGTTAAAGTCCAAAAGGCTTGCGTCTGCATTTGCATACACAAAATATCCTGTATTCTCAACATGAAATCCATTTTTAGAAAATAACCATTGATATACACCAATTTGTCGTTTGTATTGGTCTTCCCATGCAGAATCAGCAAGTGAATCTATATCACTTTCTTTTGATGTTGCTTTGTAATCAACAACAATCAGTGAATCTTGTGGAGTGACCCAAATATCATCAACTGCACCTGATATTGTCATGCCGGTTTCTGAATGGTAATACGCTATACCAACAAAATTATCACGCCATTCATCTAGTTTTGTATGGGCAAAGGGTATTGCATCAATACTATATTTCTCCATAATAGGATGTTTGATTTTTTGTGCACGGTAGCTATCAAACTCTCTTTTAAATAATTCATCAACTGCAATATTGATAGTAAATGCTGGTCCTCGTGGACGAGCAGTACCAA
>JAHFMK010000091.1 GCA_023264435.1 Candidatus Kaiserbacteria bacterium | reverse complement strand
ACATCACTTCCTTCTGCTTTTCCTTGTAATGTTTTCATCAGTGAACCCACGAGTATGCCAATTTTTGACGTATCTACTTCACCGAGTTCAGCAATCTTTGCAGAGATAATCGGTCGAATTTCGTCCCGCGACATCATCTGTGGAAGATATGATTCAAGGATGAGTAACTCTTCTTTTTCAGGATCAGCAAGATCTTGTCGTCCCCCTGCTTCAAATTGCACAATTGATTCTTTTCGTTGCTTTGCTAATCGCTTTATCACACCAAGTGCTTTTTCATCAGTGAGCATTCCTTGGGGAGTGCTTCCGGTTGCGACAAGCTCATTGGTAAAAGCAGTGAGCATACTTCGCACTGTGCGGAGTTTTACCGCATCTTTTGCCTTCATGGCAGTTATTAATTCTCCTCTTATTTGTGTATGTAATTCCATAAATCTATAATTTGAGTATTTATCATAACACAATTTTTCAGTAGTTTCTTATGATAGAATGTCTGCATGGAAAGTATTCAAGTCATTATTGTACTCTTGCTTATGGCAACATTTGGCATGCTCGTGTATGTCTTTTTTATTCGTAAAGAAGTAAAGAGTGACACACCCGACAATGCGATGTTGCTTCTGCAACAACAACTTCATAATCTCACGAGTACCATTGATGAACGTCTCAATGAAAATACAAAGGCAACACAAGAGGGTGCTCGTATGCAATTTCGTGAGAGTAAAGAGCTTATTCAAGAAATAAATAAAGAGGTGAATGAACAGCTTCGCAACGTCGTAAAAGGAGTTGCAGAAGTATCAGAATCATCAAAACAAGTATTCTCTGTTGCGGAACAACTTCAAAACCTTGAAAAGGTTTTGAAACATCAAAAACAACGGGGCAATCTCGGTGAGGCATCACTCAAACTTGCACTCGAAAATATGCTTCCTGCAAATGCGTTTAAACTCCAATATCAATTTCCGGGCGGAGAAACTGTTGATGCGGTAATTATTACTAAAGACGGAATGATTTCAGTGGATGCAAAATACTCACTTGATAATTATCGTAGATTAGTAGATGAAACTGATGATGTGCGACGAGAGGAACTCGAAGATGAGTTTAAGAAGGATTTGAAGAAACGAATAGATGAAACGGCAAAATATATTCGTCCCAAAGACGGCACGCTCCCGTTCGCGTTTATGTATATTCCTGCAGAAGCAATTTACTATGATTTACTCGTCAATGAAGTTGGTTCTGTAAAAGTGAACACACGATCACTTATTGATTATGCATATAAAGATAAAAATGTGATTATCGTCTCGCCCACCACATTTGCTGCGTATTTGCAGTCAGTGTTGTATGGATTTCGAGCATTTAAAATTGAAGAGTCAGCAAAGCAGATAGGGAAGCATGTGGAAAGTCTCTCACGGCATTTAAAAGCGTATGATGACTATTTTAAAAAAGTGGGAAACTCGCTTGGAACCACGGTTAATCACTATAATACTGCTCAAAAGGAGCTCGGAAAGGTAGATAAAGATATTATGCGTATTACCGGAGATTCTATGGATATGGAGCAAATTACACTCGATAAACCACAACAATCAGAAGAATAGTGTGTACAATATGAGATAATTCTGTAAAGAGAGTTGCATATTTTATAGTTTTCTTGTACAATCACCCCCGTTATGAAAAACAAGAAGACAACAACCGAAAATAGTGAATTTGCAGTCATTGAGACGGGTGGTAAGCAATATATGGTTTCTGTCGGTGATGTGCTTGAGGTTGAACTTCTTGGTGAACTCAAAGAGGGTGATGCAGTCGTGTTTGATAAAGTGCTTATGGTAGATAATGGTAATGATACGACAATTGGTATGCCATACATTGATGGTGCAAAGGTAAAGGCGACCTATCAAAAGCTTACCAAAGGACCAAAAATAACAATCGTCCGATATCAACAAAAAAGCAATCGTGACCGACGTATTGGACACCGACAAAAGTACGCACAAGTAAAGATTGAATCTCTTACATAAGTTTTCAAAAATAAAAAGATAAGCCGTAGCATAGAAGCTACGGCTTATCTTTTTATTTCAGTTTTTAACTCCTATTTTTGAATGCATTTTTGATTGTTTCAGAATCTGCGTATTCAAGCTCAGAACCTGTTGAGAGTCCACGACCAAGGTGTGTAATAGTGATTGCGTTTGATGCAATACTCTCATTGAGTAACATGCTTACATAACGACCAGTATTTTCTCCATCGGGGTTGATTGAAAATGCAAGAATTACCTCTTTGAGTCCCTGTGGAATACGTGTCTTTATCGTGTGTTTGAGTGCGCCACCACGAACCTTTTTAGTGTCTTGACTATCGAGGAGGGGTACCATACCACCAAGCACAAAATAAAGTCCATCATACACACCGCCACGCTCAATGGCATCAACATCGCTATCGCGTTCCACGATAGTCAGTTTGTGCACATCTCTGCTACTATCTCGACAGATAGAGCAACGGGTATCACCACTGACAGATGTATGAAAACGAAAACATGATGGACAAGGAATTACCTGAGAATGTACTGTCTGTATGAGGTGTACAAGTTGTGATACTTCTTCATTTGAGAGAGTAAGAATATGAAATGCAAACCGACGTGCCTGTCGTGATCCAATACCAGGAAAGCGTTCAAATTGTTTAATGAGTGTATCGAGCGGGGTCATGATTAAAAATCGTCAGATGAACTACGTGCACTATGATGGGTATCAAGATTAAGAAAGCGTACATGTTTGCTATCGAAATATACTTCTGCAAAACCAACGGGGCCATTTCGATGTTTTTCAATCAATATTTCTGCAATATTTGGTCGTTCAGATTCTTTATTAATCTTATCCTCACGGTGAATAAACATAACCACATCGGCATCTTGTTCAATAGAGCCTGAATCACGAAGGTCT
>JAHFMK010000090.1 GCA_023264435.1 Candidatus Kaiserbacteria bacterium | reverse complement strand
TTATCGTGTTTCTGTGTGTTTGTACAAGGTCATGCTCAGGCGCGAGGACAAGGTATGTTGCTCCATAAAGTGTGTCGGGGCGAGTCGTAAATATGGTGAGTGTGTCTCCTGTAGAAAGTGTGAAATCAATCTCAGCACCTTGTGAACGACCAATCCATTGTCGCTGTGCCTCCTTGATGTATTCAGGCCACGCAGGGAGTGTTTCAAGGTCATCTATAAGTGCGTCTGCGTATTTGGTAATACGAAGCATCCACTGAGGCATCTCTCGCTTTTCAACAATATCATCAGACCGCTCGCATGCACCATTGCTTTTTACTTGTTCGTTTGCAATCACGGTATGACATCCTGGGCACCAATTTACTATTCCCTTTCCACGGTATGCAATATCATGCTCAAAAAATTTTGTGAACATCCATTGTGTCCACGCATAATATGAGGAATCAGTTGAGCTCGTGGTAGCATCCCATGAAAAAGCATTGCCCATGCTTTCTAATTGCTTCGTCATATATGCAATATTTTTATCAGTCCATTCTTTTGGATTGAGTTTGTGTTTTATTGCTGCGTTTTCAGCTGGAAGTCCAAATGCATCAAATCCGATAGGAAACAATACCTGTTTTCCCTGCATTCTACGAGCACGCACATAGATATCAACTACCGCAAACGCATACCAGTGTCCAATATGAAGATTGCCCGATGGATATGGCCACTCAACAAGCACGTACTCCTTATCTTTTGCACTATCTCGTGCTTCCGTATTATAAATGCCTGACTGTTTCCAGTTATCTTGCCACTTTTTTTCGATTTCAATGTGATTAAATTTCTTATGCATACAAAACTGCTATACCAATGATTATTACGCTATTATGCAGTGAAAATAGGTTTTTTGTCCAGAAACTAAACAGGTGGGAGTACTGGATCTGTATTGAGAACTCGCTCAAAGCACCATGTGCCTGCAGAATAATCCCAATTGTTTGGATTTTTAATTGCATATGGTTCTTTCATGACAGGAGTCGCATAGACTTCTGTGGTAGTTATTGAAGGAAATGCAAATTCTGCACAAAGAGAAAATGATGAGTTTGATTTTTTTGTGTAGGTATATGCATTACGAGTATCGGGTGCAGTAGGTACTGTAAGTCCACCAAACGCATCGTTGAGCGATAGAGGGAGTGTACCGTTAAGTGCTGAGTATGACTCAATGTGTGACTGAATATTTTGTAAATCGGTAATTTGATTCCGGTCGAGATTTAGTGCACGTACTTCTGAGGGACTTTGAGTATGTAGAAAGCCAAACACAATTGCACCCACCACACACACTGTTACAACCGCTGCATATCTGATTGATTCCTTTTCATGTGTGTACCAGTATCCGCGTGCATCTGCAAGATAATATAAAAATGCAGTGGTTACGACGAGTAATATAGCGATTGCTTTGAGGACAAAACGAATAGAGAGTTCTCCATTAAGAAAACTCATTATCACCGCAACAAGATCACCAAGAAGTATCCCACCACCAACGAGGAGTGAGAGATAGATAAGCCATTTGGTAAGTGTCAGATACATACCGTGTTCGGTACGACGAATATTGTTCACCAAACGAGTTAATAAAATATAGGTTGGAAAAAACACTATGAGTATGGCAATAGTGGTACGGATGCTTGCCGAGGCACTTTCTTGCTCCCAATAGTATGATGCTTGGTCTGGATAGATAATGGTAATAACGCTTAACAGAAGTGTTATTACTGAACCGATAGATATGTATAATGAAATGAGCGAGCCTAATTGTAAGGCAAAGTTTTTTGCAGTATTTTCCATATCTTGTAATTCTGTGCTCTTTTGTATTAAAAGTAAAGCACGATGTTCCATAATATTTGTACATGGTATACTGCTTAGAATCAGTTAATCAAAAATTTGTATGACACCAGAAGACCTCCAAAAAGCACCAAAAATGTTTTGTGAAAATATTAGAATAGGTTTTAGCCCCGAATTTTTCGTCATTGGTTTGAGTTCGGGTGCTCAGTCATCTATATTCTCGCTTACTCCACAACATGCGAAGCGTTTGCAACAGTATCTTAACCATGAAATCACACAATTTGAAAAAGTGAATGGCACTATTACTGCAACATGGGACCCGCATGTGGTAAGTCCCGTACAAAAACTTAATCCGCCAAGCGAAATGAGTTAGGCTTTGCCCGAAGTATTGAGAGATAGAGTACAATCAAAAATGCAAAAAGAATTGCGGAGAGAAGCGGGAATGTCATAAAATTAAATTCAAAGAAAAAACGCTTTGCACAATCTGCACCACTTCCTGCGGTGGGGCATCGCACAAACTCGCTACCACCCATTTGAATGTAGTGATGATAGAGCGAAATAAGAAAACCAAACACTGAAAGCACTATACCGTAGTACGGCACAGTACGGTCTTTGATATACAGTGCAGTGCCAAGCAAGAGCACTTGTGGATAGAGCATTATTCGTTCAAACCAGCAAAGTCCACAGGGAATAAATCCAAAAACCTCTGAATAAACCAGTGTAAGTATAGCGGATAATGAGGTGACAAGAAATGCGATAAGTAAACCGTATTGCTTTATGATTGTCGTTAAATATCTTGTACGTGACGAATCATAAAAAAACACTACACTGAGCAAAATTGCACCAATACCAAAAAGTGCAAGTACAAAATTATACTGCTGTATGAGTTCTATGGTAATCATTATGTAGGAAGTGAGCAGTTTGTTTTACTTGCCAAGTTTTCAAATGTTTGTTCACCATCAAGGCGAGAACCATCTTTAAATTCCCATGTTGGGTATCCTGTAATTTTTGCATCAATACAAATTTTTGTCTGAGCTTGTCCATTCGGAGTTGAGCATTCTATGTACGGAAGAAATTTAGAATCATTGAATAATTTCTTTTGTGCCTGACAATGAGGACACCAGTATGCACCGTAAAACTTTGCTCCCGCATCGGTTAGACATTGTGCAAAGACATCAAT
>JAHFMK010000089.1 GCA_023264435.1 Candidatus Kaiserbacteria bacterium | reverse complement strand
CAAGTATTATCCATGCTGAAAAAATAATTTCAACAATAATTCTGAAGGTAAAATTCTTACCCGTAATAAATGGAAAAAACAGCGAATTAGAAATAATAAGTACAACTGCGGGAACCAAAAAAAGTCCTCCGTACACCACCCCCTTTGCAATATCTTTCATATGCCCAAAACTATACCATATTGGAGGTAGTGATGTAGAGTGAGATTTTGTGCAAAATGTGTGGTGTGGTGATAAAAAACAAAATATACCGATATATATGAAAATCCCGCGAGCGAAGCTCGCGGGAAATATGTACTCACTCTCTCCTCTCTCCCTTTTCCAGCTTCAATCTCCTATCGCTTTGCCAAAATATCTCGTATATACAAGAATTCCATAATCTCATCCACAAGTGCTTCAGGAGTGTGTTCCTCTGTTCGAAGTACAAGCTCCGGTGTTTCTGGCTCTTCGTAGGGATCACTGATGCCGGTAAAGCCTTGTATAAGTCCTTGGCGTGCCTTCTGATATAAACCCTTCGTATCACGTCGTTCACACTCTTCGATTGAGGTTTGCACGTATATTTCAATAAAAAAACCGTATTCTTCAACCATATTGCGTGCTGCACGGCGGGCATTGCGGTACGGAGCAATAAGCGAGCATATCGTGAGCCCGCCGTGCTTCGTCACCTCTCGTGCAACAAACCCCACCCTCTTTACATTTTCATCACGATCTTCTTTTGAAAACCCAAGTCCCTTTGAAAGATGTTCACGTATCACGTCTCCATCAAGAAATGTACAGTTCCTATCATGCACTTCTTGTAATCGTGCAAGTAACAATTGTGCGATTGTTGATTTGCCCGAACATGAAAGCCCCGTGAGAAAAAAAGTAACACCTGGTTGCACATTACGCTTCACATGTGCACGAAGAATAGCGATACTTTCAGGAAACGAAAACCAATCGGGAATATCTTCTCCCGCGTGAAGCTTTCTGCGAAATTCAGTCCCTGAAATATTTTCAATTTCATCATCCGCAGTAATCTCTCCTATGGAAACATATTCTCCCCGTGTTTTTGAGTATGCAAGCTCATCTGATGTTATAATCGTCATCCCAATCTCATCTGCACATTTTTCCACCATATCTCGTGCTTCGTATGGACCATAAAAATCCTTCCCATCACTTCCCTTGCCAGGGCCTGCGTGATCACGTCCCACGATAAAATGTGTGCATCCATAATTCCTCCGAATTATTGCATGCCAGAGTGCCTCGCGTGGACCTGCCATACGCATCGCAAGCGGGAGAAGTGCGAGCTCAGTAAAATCCTTTCCGTAGGTATTACACACCACATTGTATGTACGCACTCTCGTCACATAATCAATATCACCTGGCTTTGTCATTCCCACCACAGGATGCACTAAGACTGGTGCACCTATTTTTTCGTGAGCACGCTTCACGAGCTCGAAATGTGCACGATGCATTGGATTACGTGTTTGAAACCCTATCACTTCATTCCATCCTCGTTCCTTAAAAAGTGCTTTGAGCTCGGCAGGAGTTTTCCGAAACTGTACAAAATCATTCCGTACTGGAAGTGCAATGTGCGTAAGTGTACCTCCAAGGTACACTTCTTGCATTTCATCAAAAAGATACTGTACGCCAGGATGCATATGGTCAATCGTTCCATACACACTAAGTGCTTCTTTTTCCTTATCAGGGGTATATCGTGAAGTAATATCCATCACGGCAAGCGGATTACCAAATGAATCACACAAGAGTATTTGCTCTCCCACACCATAGGCAAACGTTTTTGGTACATCAAGCACAATAGGAATAGGAAATACCGAACCGTCACGTAAACGCATAGTCTGTACGACCGTATCATATTCGTCTTCGTCCATAAATCTCATCACTGGTGCAAATCCACCCACCAGTAACAATTCTAAATCATGTAACACTCTTCCCTTCACATTCAACCGTGGAAGATTGAGTATCTGTGCTTGTTGTGCTTCATTCATATATGATTTAAAAAAATAATAATATCTTTTAGATGTAACGTATGTAGTACAAATTAAGTTGTGGTACAAATATGGAATGTATATATTTTCTGTACAGCATCTATATAATCGTCACATTTCTCACTATGTATTTGTTATACATGGATAGGAAAATGAAACGTTGTTCGTTATTATGTAGTACAGTGTGAAAAAAATAAAAGCAAAAATAATTACAATACTCCTCTGGAGTCAAAAACATACAAAAACCGATATGCTCTATCTTGCAAAGGGTAGTTTTTGGATTGGTTTCAGTCAATCAATTGCGAGTGTGCTCTCGTTAATCCTAATCATAGCATTTGCCAACCTACTCCCTAAAGAAACATATGGTATGTATCGATACATACTTTCTATTGCAGGCATACTCAATATCTTTACCCTCACGGGAATGAATAATGCAGTAGCACAGAGTGTTGCAACGGGAAGAGATGGTGTGTTAAAGCCCGCAGTCATCTATCAACTCAAATGGAACCTTCTCATGCTTGGTGCATTTTTTATCATCAGTGGATACTATTTTTTACAAAACGATACCGCACTTGCACTCTCTTATTTTATATTGGGCTTATTTGTTCCATCCACCCTTGCTTTCAATACCTACGGTTCATATCTTGAAGGAAAAAAGAAATTTCGTGATGCAAACATTCTTGGTACACTCTCTACACTTACCTATTCCATAGGTATTTTAATTACTCTTTTCTTAACTGATACCGTTGTATGGATTGTTGCAATCTATGCACTGTCAACATTTATACCATCTCTCATTTCCTATATATATGTTATTCGCACATACAAACCACCAACAGCAATCAATGTCTCGGGCACATTAAAATATGGTCGTGAACTCACTTATTTACGTCTCATTGACCCCGTTATCTCGCAAATCGACAAGATTATCCTCGGACATTTTTGGGGACCAACACAGCTCGCTACATACGCACTTGCTCAAGCTATTCCCAATAGAGTTATGCTCCTCATAAAGAGCTGGGTCGCTATTGGT
>JAHFMK010000011.1:8139-11045 GCA_023264435.1 Candidatus Kaiserbacteria bacterium | reverse complement strand
ATGTGCAGGTAACACTTGAATCAGGGAAGGCACTTGCAAAAGCGTATACTGAGGCAGTGATTACTTTTCGAGCAATTGATTTGTGTACGTGTAATGCAGAAGAGACGCCACATGTGCATCGTAATACATTGCATATTACATTTTCACCCGAGCAGAGTATTAAGCTTACAATGTGGGTGAAGAAGCCAGAGTTTGGTTTCACACTCACTCCAAAATCGTTGGTGCTCACGAATGATGAGGGAGAAGAATTCCGTTCATCTGAGGCATATGAGCGAGTATTGTATGATTGTATTGTGGGAGATCAAACCCGGTTTGTGAGTGGTGCAGAAGTGCGGGCATCATGGAATTTTATTACTCCCATTCTCGATTCATTTCATACACTTCCTCTCCATACGTACCCAAAAGGGAGTGATGTTTCAAATATAGGTATTAATAATATAGCGGTATGAAAAAAGAAATTGGTTTTGTTGGACTGGGACGTATGGGACTCAATATGGCAACACATCTTGTTGAAGGTGGGTATCGTGTGATTGGGTATAATCGAAGTGAAGCACCACGTGTAGAAGCAGAAACAGTTGGCATTGAAGTTGTTTCGTCACTCTCCGCAGTCGTTCAGGGACTCTCCGCACCGCGAGTAGTGTGGCTTATGGTGACGAGTCGTGCCGTTGATGAGGTACTTGCAGAACTTACGCCACTCCTTGATGCGGGCGACACGATTATTGATGGTGGAAATAGTTTTTATAAAAATTCAATACGAAGACATGCAGAACTCAATGCACAAGGAATTCTTTTTCTTGATTGTGGAACGTCTGGCGGTATGACTGGCGCACGACATGGTGCATCAATTATGGTAGGCGGACATGCTGAGGTTTTTGCAACACACGAAGATATTTTTAAAACACTTTCGGCTCCCGATGGGTACGCACGTGTTGGAAATGAAGGTGCAGGACATTTTGTAAAGATGATTCATAACGGTATTGAGTATGGCATGATGGGTGCAATCGCAGAAGGTATCACCGTACTTCACGAACATGAAGCAGAATTTGGTATCAACCTGCGTGAGGTGTTTAAGCCATATGAACATGAAAGTATTATCACGAGCAAGCTCGTGTCGTGGCTTATCGAAGCATACAATGAAGGGCAAATAGATGCTATTGAAGGAGTTGTGCCAAAGGGAGAGACGGAGGAAGAGATGGAGCACATCACCACGCTCGGCAATGTAAAAGTGCTTGAATCAGCACTTGCACAACGAAAAGCAACACGAGAGACACCATCATATCTTGGTAAGCTTGTCTCTGCGATGCGAAATCAATTTGGAGGTCACAAAGTGATAGATAAAAAATAATATGGACATTATTCGTTCTCATGATGTAAAGGGAGAAGCAGGGCGGGCACTTACAAAACTATTAGAAGAAGAACGTACATGTCCCATACTGCTTATGCTCTCAGGAGGTTCCGCATTTTCACTTTTGAATTATGTTGATGAAGCGGTACTTGGCCCACACATTACACTTACCGTGCTCGATGAGCGATATACAAGAGACCCTGCGGTGCACAATTTTACACAACTCACACGCACCCAATTTTTCGAGCGTTGTTTGGCACGGGGTGTACGTACTATTTCAACTGAGATTTTGGAAGAAGAAACGGGAGACGAAGGTGCACAAAAATGGGAAAATGCACTGCGAGCATGGAAAGCAGAATATCCAGATGGAGTTATTATTGCAACGATGGGTATAGGTGCTGATGGACATACCGCAGGAATATTTGCAGGGGAGTATGCAGTGGATTTTTCGGGTGATGCGTGGGTGGTTTCATATCATGTTCCAAAGGAAGTGCATCAATATCAAGATCGCATGACAGTCACGTATACCTTTTTGAAAACGTATGTTGATAAAGTAATTGTGTATGCCGAAGGAAAAGAAAAGCAAAATATAATTAGTATATTGGACACTGAAACATGCAAACGTGCACAATATCCAGCATGTATACTGAAAGAGATGCATTCCGTGTATGTGTTCAGCACACCCTTTTAGAGAACAATGAACGATTCAATTACTAACACTTTTCAAGTCCCTCACCGCCCAATCAAAAACCCGCATTCACGGGTTTTCTTTGTGGGCGGTGAGGGACTTGAACCCCCGACCTTCTCGGTGTAAACGAGCTGCTCTACCAACTGAGCTAACCGCCCTTATGTATGTAGGATGTGGACAGGCAAAGTATATCGAAAAAATCATATTATGCAACAGAGTCTTTAAAAGTAGGATATACTCACACCATGTTTTCAGAAATACATTGCATCGTGCAAGGGAAAGTGCAGGGCGTTGGATACCGTGATTTTGTCGATACCTATGCGAAAATGCATGGATTATTAGGATGGATTAAAAACAATGAAAACGGGACGGTGGAGATTGTAATGCAGGGTACACCTGATATGTTAAAAGAATGTATTGAAATGTTGCAAGAGGGTTCACTCCTTGCAAAAGTGGATTCGTGTGCAATAGATTGGAAAACACCTGCAAAACTTTTTGATTCATTTAGAGTTATAGCTTCATAATCATTTATATTATTTATGGATACGGTACATACACCCATCTGTGTTGGATTTATTATGGATGGGAATAGACGATGGGCGAAAGAGAAAGGACTCTCGACGCTTGAAGGACACACAAAGGGGTATGAAGCAATGCAGAATATTATTTCGATAGTGCACAAGGCAGGCATTGCACATGCGGTATTTTATGCATTTTCTACGGAGAATTGGGGAAGAAGTGAGGAAGAGGTTTCATATCTTATGAATTTACTCGCACAGGGTTTGCGTGTGATAAAGGATGATCTCAAACAGAAGACTAAGAAAATTAATATGAGAATAATCGGTGAACGTACACGACTTCCCGAGTATCTTT
>JAHFMK010000011.1:0-8039 GCA_023264435.1 Candidatus Kaiserbacteria bacterium | reverse complement strand
ATAGACAAACCATCGGGGTTGCTCGTGCATGGTGATGGAAGAAGCAAGGAACAGACGGTAGTGGAGTGGTTGTTATCCCGCGCGCCTTCGGCGCGCGGAGTCGGTGAACCACATCTCGCTCAAGATGGCACACCACTTGAACGGTCTGGTGTGGTACATCGTCTTGATCGCGATACATCTGGCGTGCTTATACTTGCAAAAACACAGAAAGCATTTCTACATCTCAAAGCACAATTCCACGACCGACTCGCACAAAAAGAATACCATGCCTTTGTGTATGGGACTATGAAGGATAGGTGGGGTACCATCAATCGCCCAATTGGGCGAAGTGCACGTGATTTTCGTCTTCGTTCTGCGGAGCGTGGTGCACGAGGTGTGCTTCGTCCTTCAATTACTGACTGGGAATGTTTGATGCAATCATCAACCCACGCATACCTTAAAGTCACTCCAAAAACAGGTCGAACACATCAGATTCGGGTACATTTGAAGTCGGTTGGGCACCCCATTGTCTGTGATCCTATCTATACACCTGTTGATTTTAGGAAGAAAGATAGTCTCGGATTCACTCGACTTGCTCTCCATGCACACACGCTTATTTTGACTCTTCCAAAAGGCATTACACAGACATTTATTGCTCCGCTCCCTCAAGATTTCGAGCGAGCAAAAGAGGCGGTTGCGAGTATGTAATTCCTGTGTTAAAGTACAGCACGCTTTTTAAGGCTTTTTGTGTAGACGCACAAGAACACATTTATTTTAAATATTATGAATTCAGTAACAGCAGGCATCACTATTTCTTCCGTAAACATGGAAGATAGAAAAAACCTTGGTATTAAGGCGGGTGACACCATACGAGTACACCAAAAGATTGAAGATAAGGGAAAAACACGTATCCAGATTTTTGAAGGATTAGTGTTGGCACGAAAGCATGGTGCAGAAGCAGGTGCTACGTTTACCGTGCGAAAGGTGGTTGACGGTATTGGTGTCGAGAAGATTTTTCCACTCTACTCACCACGTATCGATAAAATTGAAATTATGCGACGAAGTACCGTGCGTAGAGCAAAGCTTTACTATATTCGTGAAAAGGTTGCACGAGAGATTAAACGGCAAATGCGTCGCATGCGCGTGATGAATATTTCATCAGAGTCTGAAATTGAGATGAAGGTAGAACGTGAGAAGAAAATTGCAGAAGAATCTGCAGCAAAAGCCGTAGAGGAAGCACGCCTCAAGGAAATAGCAGAAAAAGCTGAAGCAATCGTAGAAGTACCAGCAGAAGCAGTTGCGACAGAAACAGTGAGTAATGAACCGACCAAAGAAGAGGTAAAATAAACGTCCTACAGAGTTGAAAAAGCGCGCCCTTCGGGCGCGCTTTTTTATTTCTATATAACACACAAAAACAAATCACACTGAAAATATTTGCAATTACTTAAAAAATCCTTAGAATAGGGGAACTCGTAGAAATATGAGCAATGCTCAGGTGGCGAAATTGGTAGACGCACTACCTTGAGGTGGTAGCGCCTTCACGGGCATGCTGGTTCAAGTCCAGTCCTGAGCACCAAAAATAAAAACCAGATTATATCTGGTTTTTATTTTTGGTGTATCGTTTGATACTCTCTCAAAAAAGCCAATGTATAGTATAGTAGAATAAATACTCGACAAGTGACGCAAAAACAGCTATAACTATGCAACCGATTCATGGCGACTATGGTGTAACGGTTAACACTGGGGCTTGTGGAGCCCTCAATCAGGGTTCGATTCCCTGTAGTCGCCCATTTAAAAAGCTGAATATAAATATTCACAACACTTCGATATCCCATATTTTTGTGGTTCGTCGACTGTTCAGTTATTGAGTATATATTACAAAAACAGGTTGAAAATATTAAAGAATCTTTATCGTAATCAATGCACGTACCAGAGAAGAGTTTTGAAGCAAAGAATTGTTACTCTGGTTGTGACATATATACGTAAATAAGTGGGCAAAGAAAAATGTTAATCAACAATGGTGTCATAATATAATGAATTAAAATGGTAGACTGCATACAATACTATTTGCTTCCATGTTTTCGATAACAAAAAAAATACATATGTATACGCTATATGCATTTGCCGTACAGGGAATATTTTTTTTAATACCGCATATCGCACGAGCACACGAAGTCTATGTGCTAGAAGGTGACACGATTGCAAAGGATATGGCCGAACCACCGCTTCAGGTATTTTCCATTATCTTTTCAAACGAGAAACAATTTTTTTTCTGGTTCTTTTTTGCACTTCTCGCAGTGTCTTTTGTGGCAATTGTATCAATGTCAAAACGATTGGAAAAATTTTGTGATCCATTTCTGTTGAAAATCCGAAGATATGCACCTGCAATTGGTCGTATCACCTTAGGGCTCAGTACAATCGCATCTGCATACTTTGGAGCACTTTTTGGACCAGAACTTCCAATGTCACTTTTTATTCCCGCTCATTTTATAATGCCATTTCAAATACTTCTTGCGGGTGTGGGAATATGTCTTGTGCTCGGATTATTCACTCGTGTTTCAGCACTTTTCATGATGGTGCTCTATGGGGGAATGATTACACATTTTTCATATTATATGCTGACGTACTTAAATTATTTTGGTGAAATGGTAATTGCATTTACGGCGGGGAGCAAAGTGTTTGCAATCGATGCATATTTTACCGAACGAGTCCCACGCATGTTTCAACCACTTGTTGATTTTATTGTTGATAAGGGTTTTCTTATTTTGCGGATAGCGTTTGGAATATCATTACTTTTTTCTGCAATATATGCAAAATTGCTACACGCACAATTAGCGATTGATACCGTTGTGCAGTATCACTTAACCGATTATTTTCATTTCACGCCACCATTTATCGTGCTTGGTGCACTTGCTGTTGAAGTGCTTCTCGGTCTTTTATTTATTATTGGATTTGAAATTCGTTTCGCTGCAATTTTCCTTAGTATATTCTTGACTCTTTCATTGTTTTATTTCGGTGAATCAGTGTGGCCACACATTATTCTTATGGGAGGCGCGTTAACAATTTTTGCAAGTGGGTATGGAAAATATACGATTGAGCGAAATTATCTTATTCGACACCATCGTGACCAAGAAGAACCTGTTCTCTAGAACGTAACAAAATTTATGGAAAAAAAATATGTTGCACAGATAAAAGAAATATTTCGAGGTGATGTACGCACTGATGAAGAGACGCTCGTACGATTGAGTCATGATACAAGTCTTTTTTCAGTTCGTCCGTCGCTCGCACTCGCACCTCGTGATGTACATGATGTTGTACATGCGGTGTTGTATGTGGCAAAAATGAACGCCGAAGGTATTCGGATGAGTATTACTGCACGGTCGGCAGGTACCGATATGACCGGAGGTCCATTGACTGAGGATATTGTCATGGAATTTACAAAATACATGAACACACTCAAAAAAATTACCGATACCTATGCAATCGTAGAGCCAGGAATGTATTATAGAGACTTTGAAAAGGCGACCATAGCAAAGGGGTTACTTATGCCAAGTTATACTGCCTCAAAGGATATTTGTGCTGTGGGAGGCATGGTGGCAAATAATTCGGGCGGAGAAAAAACATTAACGTACGGGAAAACTGAGCAATATGTTCGAAGATTAAGTGTTGTGCTTTCAGACGGTTCGCGAGCTGATTTTGAAAAGCTCACCTTCAAAGAACTTGAAGAAAAAAAGAAGCAGAAAGATTTTGAAGGTGAAATTTATCGAAGAATGCATGCATTGTGTGAGACACACGCAGAAATTTTAAAGTCCGCAAAACCAAATGTCACAAAAAATTCTGCGGGATATT
The DNA here is from genome assembly GCA_023264435.1 of Candidatus Kaiserbacteria bacterium. Classification (GTDB taxonomy): domain Bacteria; phylum Patescibacteriota; class Minisyncoccia; order Phycocordibacterales; family UBA918; genus Damh-18. Next base: position 4,211 of record JAHFMK010000011.1, on the reverse strand, counting down.
ATTTGTGGAATATTCTTGACAAAGATACGCAAACCTTCGATCTCACACGGTTGATTGTTGGTTCACAAGGAACTTTGGGGTTGGTAACAGAAATTGAATTTGCCCTTATCCGTCCGAAACAACATTCTCGATTGGTGGTTATTTTTTTAGATGAAATGCAAACCCTTGCGGGCGTCATTGGAAAACTGCTCACGTTTAAACCAGAAAGTTTGGAATCCTATGATGACCATACATTTCGCTTCGCAATGCGATTGTTTCCCATTATTATGAAGAGAATGAAGGGTTCTGCAATTTCACTTGCATTTCGTTTTTGGCCAGAATTTAAAGCGGTGCTCACAGGAGGTGTACCAAAACTTATTTTGCTTGCAGAGTTTACGGGCGATAGTGATGCAGAGGCAGAAAAAAAAGCACAGATTGCATGTACAGCAATGAAAAATGATGGATACAAAGCACGTCTTACATCTGATGCACACGAAGCAGAGAAATACTGGGTAATGCGACGAGAGAGTTTTAATCTACTTCGACAACAGATGAAGGGTGTGCGTACTGCACCATTTATCGATGACTTTGCAGTACATCCTGATGACCTTCCAAAATTCTTGCCAGAATTATATAGTATTCTTGATCAATATAGTCTTACGTATACTATTGCAGGACATATGGGAGATGCAAATTTTCATATCATTCCACTCATGGATCTTTCAAATCCAGAAACCAAGAACGTTATACAAGAAATTACAGATAAGGTGTATACCTTGGTACTCTCATATCGCGGTACCATTACTGCAGAACATAATGATGGTCTGATTCGAAGCTCGTATCTTTCACGTATGTATGGGAATGAAATCTATACACTTTTTGAAGAGACAAAGAATATCTTCGATCCACACAATATCTTTAATCCTGGCAAAAAAGTTGGAGCAGATCGAGCATATGCATTTGCACACATGGTGAATAGTAATATTATTACGTAGGAGTATTGTACGCTATCAGATTTGAAATAAAGATTTAATGTAACAACACATCAGTGATCTGAATAGGAAAAATTTCAGCAGTGCATGTACGGATATTTATCCCATTTTGAAAAAAAGTACATAATATGTTTTGATACTGCCTTGCAGGATGGTCCTGCAAACTTTTAGAATGGTTCTAAAAGTAAATGCGTGAACGAAGGTATAACAATGGGTGTGTTTTGGCGAAGCAAAACGAGATGTTCGATTTGTGTAATGATTTTGGCACGATAACGGTGTCGAATAATTACATGCACAGCAATGCTTTGGGCTCAGCAAAACTTGATGGAACATTTAGAATTGATGGAGATATTACCGACAAAAATTTCCCGATGCCTGAATGTAAACTGAAAGCGGGGAATGTGCTTCGAGTGGAGGGATACATCCCGCAAAATCGCGAACAGAAAATAACAACCAATGAATGTATCGCGTTCTTGAAAAGAAAAAACGCTGTTTTGGTTGGCGCACAGGGTGCAAGAATACTGCTTACGCAAAAGCGCGAGAAATTTCTGACTGATTGTCATCACCTCTCGTTTCAAGAAAAGGGAAAGTTTTTTGTTGACAGATTTAGAGTTTCAACGATACCAAGTGTGTATGCCGAAAAAACCAGAATACCGTCACTGACACTCGCAAATGCTGAGAGATTTTGGGAAGGCAACTATCTTCTTCTCTGTTTCAGATTTGTGTAGCATTTCCACACGCATGTTCTTTTACCAAAACCCGCATAGCATGTGCGGGTTTTTATTTTAAAAATCAAGATGGTAATTTCAATATGATACACTCATAGAATATGCAAAATACATTTAAAAAAATTTTCTTGTTTCCAATTCTTGTTTCTATAGTCGCATTTGCATTGATTGGGTATTATGCAGGCGTTACCGCATTTTTCTTAGTGGTAATGCTTTCTATTTTGGAAGTTACGCTCTCATTTGATAATGCGGTGGTGAATGCAAAGGTGCTTGCCCGCATGAGCCCGCTGTGGCAGAGACGGTTTCTTACGTGGGGGATTGCTCTTGCGGTATTTGGTACACGGTTTGTGCTTCCAATATTGATTGTAAGTACTGCATTGTGGATGTCTCCGGTATTTATTACAAAACTTGCCGTGACTGACCCAGAAGCATACGGAGAGTTGCTTGCACAAGTGCATGGGTCTATTACGGCATTCGGAGGAACCTTTTTGCTTATGGTGTCACTCAAATATTTTTTCAATAAACTAAAAGAGGTGCACTGGATTCACTTCATTGAAGTACACTTGGTGAAGTGGGGAAGAATTGAAGCAATTGAGATTGCACTCGCACTTATGGTGCTTACCACACTTTCATTTATGACACAGTTTGATGCTGCATCAGTGTTGATTGCAGGTATTGTCGGTATTCTCCTTTTTATTGTAATGGAAGGTGTGGCGGGGTCGCTTTCACTTGAAACAGATGGAGTGGCAGTTGGTGGTATGACATTGTTTATGTATCTCAATATTCTCGATTCCGCCTTTTCTCTTGACGGAGTAGTGGGTGCTTTTGCCTTAACGAACAATCTTCTTGTTATTGTGGTGGGGCTTGGCGTTGGGGCGTACTTCGTGCGTTCGCTCACACTGTATTTTGTTGCACAAAAAACCCTATCACAACTCATATATCTTGAACACGGAGCACATTGGGCCATTCTCGGACTCGCAATGGCAATGTTTGCAAATCTAGTGGTACACGTACCAGAAGTGGTGACGGGGCTTATTGGACTTTGTTTTGTAACACTTGCATATCGTTCATCAATAAAAGAAATGCGAAATAATAATACGGATGTGTATCATTTGGTATAATAAAAATATGGGAACGACAGAAATTATGACGGTGTTAGTATTTATTTTCGCCATCGGTGCAGGACTTGGGTATTACACTGCAAAAATTTTCTTTGGATTATAAATTTATAATGGAATGAGGAAATGGTGAGTAAGCTGAGTAAGTAATCCAATAAGAGCAACACCAAAAAGAGTGGCAACAAATGTTTGGGTAAAATGTTGTTTGTGATTTTCACGTAATTCAGGAATAAGGTCTGTAGTTGCTATATAGAGCAAATTTCCTGCGGAAATACCTGTTAAAAGGAAGAGATGTGAAGTGAGTGATGTTGAAAAAACAAGTGTCACGAGTGTTCCAACAATGACTGTGGTTGCAGATAGGAAATTGTAAAATGTGGCTTTTGTTCGTGAATATCCAGAATGAATAAGTACGCTAAACTTTGCTATTTCTTGCGGAATTTCATGGAGCGCAATACCGAATGCAGTAATCATGCCAAGTAGTGGATTTGCCATAAAGGCAGTCGCCACTATAACTCCATCTGCGAAGTTGTGTATTGCACCACCAATAAGCAAACGAGAGGCACCATCACGATAACAGTCATCAGTATTATCAAAATGATGATGATGATATGTATCGAGAATATGCGAAAAAAGGTAAAACCCAAAAAACCCTCCGAGGATAGTAAAAGCACCCCACTGAGGTGATGCTTCGAATGTTTCTGGTATGAGTTCAAAAAAGATTATTCCTAGAAATACGCCAACAGCAATAGGAAGCATAAACCGATGTGTGCCTGTCATGTAACCTTTATTCCCAAAAAAGAAAACACCAATAAGTGAAATCAGCGAAATACAAATACTTGCAATGAGTGCTTCGAATATCATGGGTAAAGTATATGTCGATATGTATGAAATATCTAGTCACTGTCCTTGGTATGCAGAGGCACATTGCATTTGATGAGGAGAGATGTACTATAATAAGCACTTAATTATTATTGATAATTCATACCATGAAAGGATTTTTTGTAGACTTCAAAGCATTTGCGGTAAGAGGAAATGTTATCGATCTCGCAGTTGCTGTAGTTATCGGCGGTGCGTTTGGAAAAATCGTCTCGTCTCTTGTTGATACAATTATCATGCCATTGATTGGATTATTACTTGGAGGTGTGAATTTTACGGGCTGGGCAGTGAAAATGGGAGACGCTACCCTTGCATATGGGAAGTTTGTACAGGCAGTGGTTGATTTTGTTATTATTGCATTTGTTATTTTTGTAGTCATTCGCTCATTGAAAAAGCTCGAAGATTTGCGATCTATGGATGAAAAAAAATCAGAAAAGATGTATACCGAGGAAGTGTTGCTTTTGCGAGAGATTCGAGATTTGATGAAAAAATAGGAGCGAGTGATACGAAAAAACCGA
>JAHFMK010000088.1 GCA_023264435.1 Candidatus Kaiserbacteria bacterium | reverse complement strand
AGGGAGCGAGATTCGATTCTTACAGAATCAGTTCAGGTTGTATGATATTTTCTTTCAGAAAAATATCGACAACCTCTTCGAATCTCCAGACAGTGTCCCACACTGTCTGCTCTCCTTATTCACTACGTTCGGTGCGGAGGGAGCGAGATTCGAACTCGCGAGAGACTTTCATCCCTAACGGTTTTCAAGACCGCCGCCTTCAACCACTCAGCCATCCCTCCTTATTTTATAGGTTAACACCTATACTCGTGTGGTAGTTGGCACAACGAGATAGCAAGATAGTATCAGAAAACAGTATAAAATCAAAATAATTCATGGTATGCATCATACTACATACTCGTGATACACTATCTACATGAAATTAATGGGAATTGATTATGGAACGAAGCGCGTGGGGGTAGCACTCAGCGATGATAAGGCAATGATGGCATTTCCCCACACCGTGCTTCCCAATGATGATGCTCTACTCAAAGCACTCAATGCAATTATTGAACGAGAACACGTTGATGAGATTATCATCGGACACTCACTCGACAGAAAAGGGGGGACCAATGCCATCCACGAAAAAGTTGAAGAGTTTATACAAGATTGTACACTTCATTTTGGACTTCCGGTAAAACTGGAACCCGAACAGTACACTACACAGGAAGCCGTGCGATTTCAGGGGAGGACGGCACTGACCGATGCGAGCGCAGCGAGCATCATTTTAAATAGTTTTATTACCCGTACAAAGAAATAATATATGGAAATGATAACCTACGATGATTTTGCAAAACTTGATATTCGAATAGGCGAAGTACTGAGCGTTGAGCTCATCGAAGGAGCAGACAAGCTCCTTAAATGTATGGTGAATGTAGGTGATGTAGATGTAGAGGGAAATATGGTTTCACGACAAGTACTCTCAGGTATTCGCGAGTATCTTGAAGACCCTCAGGTTTTGGTGGGGAAAAAGTTTCCATACATTGTAAATCTTATTCCGAGAACCATTCGTGGGTTTGAAAGTCACGGTATGATTCTTGCGGGAAAATATGAGGACACGCTCGCTCTCCTCACACCAACAGCATCAGTCCCCGCAGGCACAAAAATCATGTAGGGTTGTCCCAAAAATGTGTGATTTTTTTGTTTACGCACACCTATAAGCACCGTATAATTGGGGTACATACTTATGCCCGTTCTTTCACGTGTACAAAAATTATTTCCTGTACCACACATCATGTCTTTTCCGAGTGTTGGTGTCGATGTGTCTGACACCTCACTTAAATATATTCAGTTTGAGAGAGTCCACGCACATGATGTCAATCTTGTAACAAAATATTGGGGCGACCTTACGATGCCGAGCGGGATTGTTGATAGAGGAAATGTACACGATATAGCAAAACTTTCCGCAGTGCTCAACGAAATGAGAGAGAAAACAAACGCCCAATATGTAAACATGTCACTCCCTGAGGAGCGTGCATATTTATTTGAAACGACACTACCCATTGATACACCAAGAAAAGAAATACGTGGACTTATTGATTTTCGTCTTGAAGAAAATGTTCCCCTATCACCTCGTGATGCGTATTTTGATTATGTGATTGTAGGCAGTGATGTAAAATTACGCATACTGCATATTGTTGTCTCAGTCTATGCACAATCTACCATCAATAGTTATTATGATGCGTGTGTGCAAGCACACCTCACGCCACTTTCGTTTGAAATTGAAGCACAAGCAATCGCTCGTGCATCAATCCCCGCACAGCAAGCGGGGACGTACATGGTTGTTGATTTTGGAAAAACACGTATGGGAGTAGGTATTGTGAACAATGGAATACTTAGATACACGTCGACAATTGAAATAGCAGGTGAGCAAATAAGTGCAGACATGCGTGCTGTTTTGGGTGATGTGCCTGAATCAGAATTAACACATATTAAAAATATAAAAGGACTTAGTCACACGAAAGATAATGAGCATATCGCAACAATTCTTCGCGGTTACGCAGAGACAATAGTGGAAGAACTCGGCATTCGTATTCACTACTGGGATACGCGAGATATTGATAGTGAAGCACGTACTATTAAAAAAGTAATTATATGTGGAGGGAGCGCAAACCTCTTTGGACTTCCCGAATTTTTGTCACAAAAATTAGAATTACCAACCGAACGAGCACAAGTATGGGCAAATGTGCTGTCACTTGATAATCAAATACCAGAAATAACGAGACGATATTCATATGGATATGGGACAGCGATTGGTCTCGCATTAAGAGGTTTTATATAACATGATTAATCTTATTCCACCACAAGGTCAACGAGTCGCACGACAGGAGTATATGCTTCGTGTTACTTCCACATTTTTTATTTTGTTTGGTGTCTTGGGATTATTTTTGACAGTGGCATATATACCTACCTACGTTCTCATTACTGCACAAATGAAAGTTATTGATACTGAAAATCAGCAGAATGCACCAAATCAAGAAACTGCACACGAAGCTGAAAAAGAAGTACTGCAGGCAAATAATATAGTGGCACAACTCAAAGTATCGCCTTCTTCGAACAGCTATATAACATACATCGAAGAAATTTTAAAAACTGCTCCTGAAGGAATTAGTTTTAAAATATTTACGCTCGGAACCACGGGCGGTGCATTTGATATGATTCAGGTGCAGGGAACAGCATCGACACGCGAGACACTTTCGAGATTTAAAACAGCACTCGAAAGAACAGATATGTTTACAAAAGCGGAGGTGCCAATTGCAGACTTAGTACGCGAGACAAACCTCCCATTTGTAATAGCGATTACGGTAAAACAAGAAAAATAATCATGATTCAAACACGCACAAAAATAATCACAGGTGTCTCTACTCTTTTCTTTCTCCTCTGTCTTTGTGTGGGAAGTGCATTTCTCTATTCACTTTCAAAAGAACGGAAACAATACGAGGAGAAGCGTATTGAACGAGCACAAAATCAAGAACGAGAAAAGACACTCGATAGCCTCACTGAGAGTTTAGAAAAAACGAAAGATGCGCGCGCGTCACTGCATACTCGTTTTCTAAAAGAAGAAGACATCATTAATTTCCTCACACTGATAGAAACACTGGGCAAGGAACAGTCAGTTATACTTAAAACAAGTA
>JAHFMK010000087.1 GCA_023264435.1 Candidatus Kaiserbacteria bacterium | reverse complement strand
GGGAGTATATGGCATCAGGACGTCCCATTGTATACTCAAATTTGGAGATTATAGGTGAGATACTTGAAGGTCGGGCAACACCCTTTATACCTGATGATGCGGTGAGTCTTGCACACACACTCACCACTCTTTTCCATGAAAGAGAAGTGGCTGAAAAAGTTGGCATGAAAAATATTGATGCCTTGCATGCATATACGTGGGACGCACGAGTGAAGCACATAGTGGATTTTATTAATACCTAAACACCTACATATAAACTGATATGAAATATAAAAATGAAAAAATGCATGCGATGTTTACTATGTCTGTGCAAAAGTACAAATCTTCCATGCAATATGCAGGAGAGGAGAAAAGTAAGATTCGCAGAGCCTTCCATAATGTCACTACATTCGGACTTCCTTATATTTTGTATACACTCGCACGATTGAGAATACCTATACTCTATGGAAATATACACGTCACATTATTTTTCGGTAGACGTCTGACATTGCCAATAGATGATATTGGTTCGCATGTTCTTTCTTTGTACGGAATTATTCCGCATGGAAGTGAACGAAAGCTCACTGAATGGATGATGAATAATCTTGAAGAGATGGATGTATTTTATGATGTCGGTGCTCACCTTGGTTTTTATACGGCACTCGCCGAAAGTAGTATAAGACATGGAGAGGTACATTCGTTTGAGGCAAACACGAAACTATGTAGATATCTTAGAAAAAATTTTAAAAATATTACCTGTAAGGCAGTAGCATCATCGAGTGGAGAAGTTGATTTTTATGATGCAACACAGACGAGTGATAGTTCAGAGAGTTCACGTTTCAATACAACAGGTACCCATTCAAGAGTCCCCGCCATTAGCCTTGATGAGTATGTACAACGAGGCAATCGCCCACCGACTATAATAAAATGTGATATTGAAGGAGGAGAATATGATGCTATTATGGGTGCGTCCGCACTTATACAAAAGTATAAACCACGTATCATCCTAGAGGTGTGGGGGGGGGAGATGGGAAGAAGATATTCCGACAATGCAGTCAAAAAGTTGCATGAGTTTGGATACGAAGCATTTTCGTTCGAACGTGATGGCACACTTTCACAGATACCAATATCTGATCCCGTAGGAAGTATCAATGATGGTCCACATAATCCTCGCGACAATTTTATGTTTGTATATAAAGAGATTATCATTATCGAAACTAAAATATGAAAATAGTATTCTTATCAGATGATTTTCCACCGACAAGCTTTGGTGGTGCAGGTATTTCTACATTCGAGCTTGCAGTGGGTATGAAAAAGGCAGGGCATGAGGTTTTTGTGATTACAACGTGTAGGAAAGATGCTGAGGCAGGAGAAAGCGAATATCATGGCCTCACGGTACTTAAACTTGCAAGCGACTATGCGCCACGGTGGCGTGCGTATATAAGTCTCTACAATAGACCTGTTGTTCGTCAGGTAGAGCAATTACTCAAAGAAATAAAACCAGACGTGGTGCATGCAAATAATATACATTATTATCTCTCATACCACTCGCTTAAAATTGCAAAACGGTATGCACGTGTTGTTGTGTTCACTGCTCGTGATGCAATGACATTTAATTTTGGAAAACTAACTACTAAAAAATATCTGGAAAATATGGATTGTCATACAACGTGGCATGACCATATTGTACAGGCACAAAAAGGATATAATCCGTTCAGAAATTTTTGTATCAAAAAATATCTCAAATATACAGATAAAAAATTTGCAGTAAGCTATGCACTACAAAAGGCACTTGTGCAGAATGGTATTAAGGATGTCGATGTCATACATACAGGAGCCGATGTGGAACAATGGTGTGCGAATGAAGACGAAAAGAATTTATTCAAAAAGAAGTATGGCTTGGAAAACAAAAAAGTAATTTTGTTTGGTGGACGCCTAAGCGAAGGAAAAGGTGGTGGAAAGACACTTGAAGCATTTGTTCGGATTCATAGAGAAGTACCAGATGCCACACTTCTCGTGGCAGGTAGTATTGATGCATATACAGATTCAATGAAAGAAAAAGCTCGTGTGCTAGGAATAGGGGATAAATTAATCATTACAGGATGGATAGAAAGAGACGTAGTGAGGGTTGCATATGAGGTGGCCGATGTCGTCTTGGTCCCATCACTGTGTCTTGATTCATTTCCACGAATCGTCATTGAAGCGATGGCATCACGCAAACCAGTTGTGGGTACATGCTATGGAGGAGCACCAGAAATTATTGTTGACGGGGTAACTGGGTATGTGGTGAATCCGTTCTATTCAGAGGAAATAGCTTCAAAAACTATCGATTTGCTCAGGAATCCAAAAAAAGCTGAGGAATTTGGTAGCGCAGGATATGAGCGAATTAAGAAAGATTTTAATTTGGAAGATAAATTCAAAGAGTATATAGTAGTCTATGAATCGTTGGTAAGACAGACAGACCATAGATGAGATTTTCTGCTGAAATTAAAAATATTGTTATCATAAAATCATGTTTCATAAAATAAAATTAATAATTAAAAAAATTCTTGCATGTATTGGTTTGTACCATCCTTCTCTTGGTATAAAAATTAGTTCAAAAGCGAAAGCAACTATGGTGCTAACACATAAGAGACCCGAAGTGAGAATTTTTGTGGAGACAGGTACTGAGTATGGAACTATGATTGATATGGTGGGGAATAGTTTTGAGAAGATTTATACGATTGAGCTTAACGATGAGTTGTATCAGAAAGCATGTGAACATTACCGCGGGCAAGAAAAAATTACCTTATTACATGGTGATAGTGGTATAGAGCTTCGTAAAGCACTCCAACAGTTTAGTGAACCTGCGGTATTTTGGCTCGATGCTCACCCTCCTGGTGATATAAATGCAGACAACACACCAATCATCAAAGAGTTAGAGACAATTTTCAGTCATTCAGTTAAGAATCATGTCATATTGGTAGATGATGCACGTAAATTTGATATTGCTACCATCGCAAAAATGAAGCATCTTGCAAAAATGAATGATTATCGATGTTCGATACAGAACGGTATTTTTATATTTGAATAGATACTCAATGCACTAAAACGATGTATATTTTTTGATACGACTTTTAATTCTGTCATAGAAGGTAGGTTTTCTATTGGCAACC
>JAHFMK010000086.1 GCA_023264435.1 Candidatus Kaiserbacteria bacterium | reverse complement strand
ATACGTACGGAGAAACTGAAAAAACAGAGGATATCATTGGTGTAATGGTCACCAGCTTTGAAAGGGTGGGGTTGGGAAGTATCAATGTAAGCTGAATGCAATCACAGCCTCCAATTTGAGTCGATTTACTCAAATAGGTGGCCCATGTACTAAAAAAAAACCAATACAGCTCTTCTAACACTTTGCGGCTACTCTTTGAGACGGAAGTAACAAATGAGCGGAACCGAAAAATAAATGTTACACAAAATCTTAACCATCAAAATAGCTCAAGTTTTTTATTATTTTTTTTCCGTTTATTGACTAACTGTTATTGATATACGCCCTTTTCTACACATCTATTCACCTTTTCTTTTAGGGATACTACTAGAACGGATGGTGATTTAGAATATATAAATATAACTAGAGGTCACCAAAGAAAAGGAAAAACAGGAGGCATTTTCAGCTGATTTCAATTCAAATACATCCCAAAAGCGATTATATCTAAGAAAATAAACTTTTAACTCATTTTGTTATTTTAGCAATTAATATTACTAGTAGTATGGACCAGTTGGCTTCAATCACTGCTTGGACTCCAAGTTCAACCAACACTCCAACAACTACTAGTTTGAAAAGTGTCGCAACCACAGCACAGTCGGCTTTAGAACTGAGTTTGTCAGCAGCATTACGTGATTTTAGTAGTTATGGAACCAAAATCAACAATGAACAATACGTGAGTGCATCCAGAGCTATTCGTGGAGCACAAGCTTCGTTATCAATCATTTCAGCTGAACATGTGTTAGCAACAGCCACTGCCGACAATATTAAAGCACAAGCTACTGAATTGATTTGGAATCTGACGCAAAACTTGGATGACTTGTGGTGGGATGAAAATGTTTATGATATTCGTCGTCTTACTCGTCCGGGAAACATTATCTTTTTGGTGGTTTTTGCCATCTCCTTCTTGTGGTATATTGTCATATTAGCCAAGTCAAGATACTGGTGGTTCAATGTCGCCTTCTTTTGTGGTGCAGCTTTGGAATTTTTGGGGTTCCTTGGCAGAGTTTTGTCTTTTAACGACATGACATATTTTCCTTACTATTTGTTGCAGTTGATTGTTTTGACTATAGCGCCAGCTTTCATCATGGGTGGAATATATTTCTTGCTAGGGCAATTGGTTATAATCCATGGCCGTCAATTTTCTGTGTTAAAGCCACTATGGTATGCCTATATATTCATTGCTTGTGATATCACATCATTGGTTATTCAAGCTATTGGTGGTGGAATTGCTAGTGTGCGAGCTGAAAATTATGAAAATGCTGATCCTGGTACATACACCATGATTGCTGGTATTGCTTTCCAGGTATTTTCCATGTCAATTTACATCATCTTTTGGACAATTTTTCTTTGGAAAATTTATTTCCCGAAAACTGACAAGTATCCTTCTCAATTGGCGTCAGAAAAGAGTGATCTTGTTGATCCACAACAAGTATTAAAACCAAGTGTGAAAAACTTTTTCAAGTTGCTCATCAACTCAAAGAAAACCGCAGAATACAAAAGGAATATTTTGGAGCCATATTACAACCCCAAGTATGCTGACATTAGGCTGAGAAAGATGTACGATTACTTTCCCTTGGCAGTTTCTTTAGCCATTATTGCCGTTTTTGTTCGTTGTATTTACAGAGTGGTTGAATTGGCACAAGGGTTCAGTGGTTACTTGATTACTCATGAAGTTTACATTATGTGTTTGGATGCTCTCATGTTGTTTATTGCTTTGTACATGTTTATTCCTTTCCACCCACACATTGTTTTCGGTGCTAGTAATATCATTAGGTTGGGCGATATTAAGGGAAACACTGATGAGAAAATAGAAGAGGAAGTATTATACCCTGTAGATGACGGGTATGACAGCAATGCCACGAGAAAGGGCACTGCTGTTGGAAGCCCATATGGGGAAACACAAGATCTCGAGAAGCATGGTAGTGAAACGTCTTACAAGGCTGATCTTGGGGATGCAAATCATCAAGCCTCTTATCCAATAGAGAGTGATTACACACCACAAGGCATTCATTCTGCTAACAACAGTCATATACCACGTGATTCATACCCATTAGAAAGCAGAGAGGAGTATCATGATGCCTATGGTACAAGACATAGGTAAATCTTTGGGCAGTGTGGTATTGATTGATAATTGCAAAATCGCATTTATTCTCTTTATAGACTAGGATCTGAATATACTCAGGGTATAGAATGGGTAACTGATTACAAAGTTGTAACTAAAAGTTTAACTTTAATTTTCAAATATAATTGTTGGTGTGTGCGTAGCAAAACACCAATGTCGACCAGCTATTCCATGACATTACGATCCTGCATAGTCCTCCTATGTGCTGGCGTTTGAACCAAATTCACTGAACTCAAATGAGTTGTTTTTACAAACTTGAAAGTGATTTTTAATCGTCTTAGCTACCAACACCTTTATGACGCTATTCATGGATTCATAAAAGAAGGAAGGGTGAAGCTATATCAATGGTTTTTAGTGAAAAGAATAGAATCATTCAGTTCGACTTCACTTTTTTTGCAATTTTTGGGGAACATTGCTGTGCCTCCTCGCCGCTGTTATCGTGCGATTCTGTTTGGCACTATTGTGCAGTAATTATGCTGATTTCAGTGTTTTCTTGGCGTTCTCATATTTGTATTTTTCTTTACGGCTCTAACAATTAGGGTTTCGGAGTTAAGCAATTTTTGCTGAGATCAATTTACCCAAGATGTATGTGTATATGCAAAAAAAATCAGCCTCTCCTTTGCATTGTGGCTGAATGAAGACCGTAAGCTATTGATTACTCCTATGGTTTGTACAATCAGTGCTAGCTGGAGACAAGAATAGGGGCTATGCTTGGAGCCGCATTATTTTCTTTAGTTTGTGGTCTATCTACTATCAGGGTGCCTCAATTTCCTGATAATTCTTGGCCATCATTGTTATTCTCTAGGGTGAATTGTAGTCGTATTACTGGACGAGCGATCTCCTGTGCTGGATTTATCTTATACTCGATATTTTGGTTTCCAAATTTAGACCTTTTTCATGCTGAACAAGATCACTGCCCGCGAATACCGCCGGGGCGACAGTCGCAGAGACTTCTCGTTGCGGCAAAAGCGAGCCAAGCGCTTCGCTTCGCCACGCGACGATCGACTCATGCACCTGGTTGAAC
>JAHFMK010000085.1 GCA_023264435.1 Candidatus Kaiserbacteria bacterium | reverse complement strand
ATACGAGGTGCTGACATGAGTTTTCCATCAAGGAAGATAGCAAGCTGTTTTCCCGTATTATCACGTGTTATTTTTTCAAAAAGTTTTGAACCATCGTCATTAAAGGTAATACTCACAATTGGTTCATTGGAGAGGCCACCGCCATTACCCTTCCCAAACACGAGTTCAGCACCCTTGAGGTAGCGTCCCGTCAATCCGGTATCAATGTATGCAGTTGGTTCCGATGCATTTGCATCAGTCTTTCCATTTATAGGTGTTGTTGATTCATTTTTTTTCGTTGCGTCAACAAGTTTAAATTCGAGAAGTGGCGTCTGACCTATCTGCTTTACTGCTTCGTTAATATCAGTCACGCCAGGCAACTCAACGACAAGCCGTTCACTTTGTTTGTCTGAAACCACACTGCTTCGTTCTACCTGAATAATCGGCTCGGACACACCAAACACATTGATTCGGCGTTCTACCACTTCGCGAAGCACCTCCATGAGTGCCGGAACTTCTTTTTGGTCAAGTCCTGAAACATTCGCTTCATAGACGAGATGGCTTCCACCGGCAAGATCGAGTCCTAATTTAAAAGGATATTTTGAGCCACTGTGTACTGTGGTGGTGTATACAAAGTACCCCAAAAGCACCGCGATACCTATCACCCCGACCGCACGAAATATGCGTATAAATTGCTCTGTACTGCCTTCTTGTGGTTCCTTACTCATACGCAATAATATGTCTGATTTTTATATCGCACACTATACCATAGGATTATGGTATTCGGCACAATCCACCACATTTCGGAGTAACATGGCAATAGTGAGAGGTCCGACACCACCAGGAACAGGGGTGAAAAGACGTGCCTTTAATGCACAATCAGGGTGTGCATCACCTCGAAGCTCTCCCCCATCTTCTGAAGTACCAGCGTCAATAATCACCACTCCTTCTCTAATCATATCGAGCGTAAGGAGTCCTGGGACTCCTGCACCACACACAATGATATCTGCATTTTTTGTGTAGTGTACAACATCAGTAGTGTCGCTCGTTACGAGACTCACATGCGAACCATGTGCAACAAACCATCGGTATGCCGGCAATCCTACCAATTTTCCACTTCCAAGAATGGTGACCTGTGCATCTACAGGATTGATTTCGTTTTGTTTTAGTATTTCCTGAATTGCACATACGACAGGTGACAGTATTTCCGTTGTATTGCTGTTGAGTGCATCGACATCATATGCGGGCGGGACAGCCTGCACTACTATTTCTTTATTGACTGTCGGTGGAAGTGGTAACTGCACAATCACACCATCTGCGGTGGGTAATGCATTTTCTATTGTTTGCACAAAATCTTCTGTTGTACTGGTCTCATGAAGTACCACAAGACGCGTTTCAATACCAATCATATCTGCTTTCTTTTGTTTCAATGCAAGATATTTTTGTGTTTCAAAATTTGGTGCACAGCTCACAATCACCAATCGTGGTGGTCGTCTCAATCGATTCACTCGTTCAGACAGTGATGCGTATACCTCGTCAGCAATTTTTCTTCCATCAATAATCATAGTAAGCCCCAGTATACAATATGTATCATCAAAATAAGTCTTTTATACGAGCTTAAATTGCTTTTTTAATTCTGTGATTCCATCTTCAATGCGAATTGTAGGTTGCCACCCAAGCATCAGATTGATGTAGGTATTGTCAGCACGGGTGTGTTTTGGCTCAATACGTGGTGCTATGTACTCCACAGGACCTCCAATAATTCGTGCAATTTCATTTACGGTTATGTTGCGACCTGCACCCACATTCATTACTTCTCCATGTCCAACTTTTTCATTTTGTGTTGCTCGAACAATCGCATCAACGGTATCAAATACATGAGTGAAATCTCGTGTTTGTAAACCGTCGCCAGTGATAGTCATCGGCTTCCCTTCCATGCGTTGCTTTAAAAATTTTCCAATCACAAGAGCATATGCTCCCTCAGGATCAAGGTGTGGTCCGTATACATTAAAAAAACGAAGTGAGACTGTTTCCAGTTTATGAATATCATGCCAAAGCTTCATCATTACTTCACCATAATATTTATGAAGTCCATAGGGACTTTTTGGTTGTGGCGTGAATGTCTCTTTCAATGGCATCTCTGTGTGATCTCCATACGCTGAACTTGATGCGGCATATACTACACGTTTTACACCAGCCACACGCGCTGATTCAAGCACAGAAAGTGTACCGTCAACATTCACTCTTTGTGCCTCAACTGGATGTTCAATAGAGAATTGTACGCGTGGCAATGCAGCAAGGTGTACCACTACATCAACGCCACGCATAAGTGCCGTAAGTGGTTCTGTCTTACAAATATCAAGACGATACAGGGGTACACCTTCTGGTACACGTTCTGCTTTACCATTGCTTAAATCATCAACAATAATAACCGCGTGCCCATCCTGCACCAATCGCTCAGTAAGATTTGTCCCAATAAATCCAGCACCTCCTGTTATTAAGTATGTCTTTCGCATGTCGATGAGTATACGTGTTTATTACTGAGAAATGTATTGTCAGGTTTCATTTTATATTGTTTAAATATACACAATATATCTTTCTCAAAGAGTGCTTTATGAGAGCGAATCCGCAGTTTTTTGAAGACCTTCGGTGAACGATACTGTTGGGCTATACTTTAATATGTCCTGTGCTTTTGAAATATCAGCCAAACTATGCTTTATATCACCACCACGAAAATCTTCATAAACAGTATTGATGTTCTTACCACAGAGTGTATTGATTGCACGTACCAGTTCATTGAGAGAAATACGTGAGCCCAATGCAATATTAAACACTTCACCGGATGCACGTTCTGCAATTGAAGCCTGCATATTGGCATGTACGACATTATCAATATATGTGAAATCTCTCGTTGTTTCGCCATCACCATAAATAGTGACCGGAATATCTGATTTTATCTTTTTTATAAACTTCGGTATCACTGCTGCATATTCAGAATCTGGATTCTGTCGTGGACCAAACACATTGAAGTAGCGAAGTCCCACTGTTTCGAGCCCGAATATTTTATAATATAATTTTCCATAATATTCACCGATCATCTTTTGTACTGCATACGGTGAGAGTGGGTTATATCCCATGGTCTCAATTTTCGGGAGTGTGGGAGAATCACCATATACAGAACTTGATGATGCGTATACCACTCGTTTTACATGTGCGTTTTT
>JAHFMK010000084.1 GCA_023264435.1 Candidatus Kaiserbacteria bacterium | reverse complement strand
CGATGTTTATACAATATGGAAAAAATAGCAACGCAGAAATGATAAAAAATCACGACCTCAGGCTCACGCCACGCAGTGTGCAACGCATCATTAAACAGTATGCAACAATTGCAGGCATTACCCGCAAAGTAACCCCGCACGTTATTCGTCATAGTTTTGCCACCGACCTTTTGAGTAATGGTGCAGATATTCGCTCAGTGCAAGCACTTCTCGGACATGCAAACATTGCAACGACGCAGGTGTATACACATGTCACTGACAAGCATCTCCGTGACATTCACAAAAAATTCCATTCACGAAAGTAGGAATAAGTTATATAGGCAAATTAAAACAGGCACGCCCTTTGGGCGTGCCTGTTTTAAGTTCATGTGATGTCTCTATTCCACAATAAGTTTCCCAACCATTCCATTTTCTTTGTGTGAACCAACAGGACAGTAGTACGTGTATGTACCCGTTTTGTTTGCGACAAAGGTGACTTGAGTCGTGTTTCCTGTACGAACTGTGTCTGAATGTACATCATAATCATCAATAGTAAATCCATGAAAGCCATCAGTACTTGTAAGCACAATAGTTACCGTATCACCGCGATGTACACGAATTTCTTTTGGTTCAAATCCATAGCTAAAACTTTTAAGTGTAAATGTTTTGAGTGTTGTTTCAGGGGGAGAGTCAGGTACTGGATACTCCATTTTAATATCATTGCCAGGGACTACGGGCACTGTTTCGATTGTATTTGATGCTGTTTTAGAAATATCTGCGGAGATATTATTTGAGGGAGTATCCGTAGGTGTTTGTATATTTTTTGAGTCTTCATTTGTTTTCGTTGGCGTATATTTTAGTGCACTCCAAAAAATACCTCCCGCAAGAATGGCAAGTATAATAACAATTACAAATGTTGATTTCATAGAGATTGAAATTTATAGTAACTCGTTTATTTTAACACAATGTATCTGTTTACGGGGTTGTCTCGTTTAATTCACCAAATAGAATGGGAATTTCCCGTGCATCATCATGTTCCGATAATCCAGATGGATTATCCTTTTTCAAAATGAGTGTGCCACGTGCGTATGGTGTTGAGGAAACGATGGTGTATGTAATAACAGCTGTAAAAGGCACAAACTCAGTAGTCATCCAATCTCCTTGTGCGGTTGCAATTCCCTCTCCCACAATAAGTCCGTCCCAATTTACTATTGAAACAGGAAAACCTGCTTCAAAAAACCAATTACCATGAGCACGTCCTGTAATGGTAACTGGCGAAGTAATCACTGCACCAGTATGTGGAGTATCTACACGAATCATTGGATCGAGTGTTTCTGTCTCAATTTCATCGCACGGGGCAAATTCACAATTTGGTCCAGTTCTGCCAACGGCAGAACCATCAGGACAGATACGTGCTTCCATGGTACAACCAACAATATCAGGTGTCTGAGCGCGGTGTTTATTTGTTATAAAGAGAAGTACAAAGTATATGGTAAATATTAGATAATGTCAGCGTGAGAAAATGGTTGGTGAGGATGCATAGTGCGGTTTCGTATAAAAAATAAACTCCCGCGAGCCGAAGGCTCGCGGGAGTTTATTTTTTATACTGTATTATATTTTCTCGACAATAGTTGCCTTGCTTCGAATATCCTCAACAATCTTTGTGATTGCTTCTTGTTGCTTTTGATTAATAACCTCTTGTTCAAGTTGTGATTTAATTTCTTCGAATGGTGGAAGAGAAGAAGTTCCTGATGCATTCTGCGAAAGAAGTGTTTGGTAAAAAGCCTTTACTTCTTCGGGTGAAGTGGTGATGCTTTTGATATCTGCGACTTTCGCGAAATATTTTTCTACAATAACTCTATCTCTTATATTGCTTCGCAATTCTTCAATAGGGAGTTTGATGCTCGCAAGCTGTTTCTTAAGTGCGTCTTCACCACCTATTTGTTTTACAAGCTCATCATATTTTGCTTGTACCTCATCATCGGTAACTGTAATACCTGCTTCTTTTGCTGCAGAGCTGAGAAGTATGCTATCCACCAGAGACTGGAGTACCTGCTTCTTCATCTGTTCTTGAATTGCTGGATCCGTTACATTTGCACCCTGTTGCATTGCCCCTTCTTCCATTCGGGCAATATTCTTATCATATTCATTGCGGTAAATTTTTGTTCCATTTACGGTTGCGACGACGCCACCCTGATAGTACTGATTTTTATAGACATAAAAACCTGCACCGCCAAGTATAAGTATTGCTAAAACAATGGCACCAATAAGCTTTGTATTTTTGTACCACGCCGTAACGGGAGTTGCAGACACTTCGGTACTCGCCATTGTTTCTGCAGGTGGAGTTGTTGATACCTCTTCAGCACCTATAATAGGTGTGTCAATTTGTTGTGTTTCCTTATTTTCTTGTTCCGTATTCATATATTATATGTGACCGTGCTATCAATAAATTTATTAGTATAGAGTACCACGTACGTATACTTTCACAAGACGGTATTTTGTATTACGCAGGTAAGTCTCGCAATATCTCGGTAGCATGTGTTTCAGGGTTTACATTCTCATAGATTTTTGCAATTTTTCCACTCGGATTGATGAGAAACGAAGTCCGAACAATTCCTAAATATTCTCGTCCTGCACGTTTTTTCTTTTTCCAGACTCCATATGCTTCAACCATACTCTTTTCGGTATCTGCAAGAAGTGTAAAGGGTAAAGAAAATTTCTCTGCAAATTTTTTGTGGCTGATGACTGAGTCAACACTTATTCCAAATACCGTGCAGTTGAGTTTTTCGAATGCAGGGAATTCGTCACGAAGAGCACATGCTTGTTTGGTGCATCCAGGGGTATTGTCTTTTGGATAAAAATAGAGAAGTACCCACTTTCCTTTTTCAGTGTTGAGTGAATGAGTGATGCCATCTTGGTCAAGAAGTGTGAAGTCTGGTGCGGTATCTCCTTCATGTAATTTTTTCATAGATTTAGTAGATAATAAAATTATACTAGATAACTTTCAAAGTATACCGCATGACAGGTATATCCATTTGGGTTTTTTTGTAAATAATCTTGATGCTCCGCTTCTGCTGGCCAAAAGTGTATAAAAGGTTCGAGTGTGGTTACAACGGGATTACTCCAACGTTCCGAAGTATCTACAATCTCAATAAATGCTTCTGCCTCAGTACGTTCCGCTTCTGTTTTGTAGAAAATTGCAGAACGATATGATGTTCCTCTGTCATT
>JAHFMK010000010.1 GCA_023264435.1 Candidatus Kaiserbacteria bacterium | reverse complement strand
TACCGAGTAAACTCATCACTTTGCAAGCGTTCCATTATATAATCGAGAGAATATGATGAATTTTTATCAAGAAAAACATATATTCCCGAATACACCATAGTATCCCTATCTACTTTAAATACCTTCAAACGGTCTTTTATAATAGGACTTATGACTAATTTTTCATTATGGATTGTTTGCACTCCCTGACTCCTTCCATATTCATACCATACCGCATTCGTATCAATACTTCTTTTTTCTAGAAGCTCACGGTGTGAATATAAATATTTATATGTGCGTGGGTATTGCGCACTCAAAACATTCTCAGGAATTACACGCCATTGCCCTTCTATCCTTTGATAGGGATAGAGGATTTTATCCATTACATGTTCTCCGTTATACCGTGAACCTTTCACAACGGGATAAAGCACTTCCTCTTCTAAAACAACGTCCTGCAAACCATGTCCAAAATTATTCCCTCGGAAAATATATACTTCGTCTCGAAGTGTTGCAAATCCATACTGAACAACGGCACAATCAGCTATTTTTTCATTTTTTCTATGCAAAGACTCTAAAAAATTACTATCATCACTATTGAGTAAATTCCATTTTTTAGATTTTAAGGATTCAGTATTGATGGTATTTATGTACTTCAATTTTTTATCTTCGTATTCATAATAGTCGATACGCGGATTATGATGATTTTGATCCAAAATAGTTATCGCGGTATACGTAGAAGCATCATCAAAAACTATGTGCTCACCAAAATTTATTAATTCCTTCACAAGCATATGGTCACGAAGATACTCTCTAAACTGACCGTAGGTGGAGTTATGGATAAAACTATTTGGTGTAATAAATCCAAGCTGGCCATTTTCACTAAGCGAAAATATTCCTATCTCAAAAAATACCAAAAATAAATCTATAATTCCATTTTTACAAAAATGAAATCTCTCTTTGATTTCAGACAGTCTTTTTTTATCAAGATTATGAATGCGGACATATGGTGGATTTCCTATAACGTAATCAAATTTTGGAAACTGCTGTTTTGGAATATCAAGAATATCAAGATTATATATATTCCACGAAATTTCACGCCCAACATATGTTGACGCATATTCATTCAGCCGTTTAAGACATGCTTTATATACCTCGGTGTCTATTTCAACACCATAGATGTATTTTTCTAACCCGAGTGCAATTTCCTCCTGTGAATATTTATTTTCTTGTGCGTATTGTATATACCTCTGCACAATTGCATACAAAAAGTTTCCATCACCGCAACCAGGTTCAAAAACATACTTACCCAAAATGTGTGCTGAATCATACCGGAGTCTCTCGAGAATAATATCTACCACCCATGGAGGGGTAAACACTTGTCCAAGTGATTTTTTCTTACTCTGTGTAATCGTCATACATTATTTTGAAGTATCTATAATATAGCATACCTATATTTTCATAAGAAAAAATATAATCCTGAAATAAACAAAAAATCCCCAGAAGGGATTTTTGCCGAACTGTGTAGTCATTCTACTACTGCACCAGTATTTATAAATCCAATTTATGCTTCACCTTTTGCACGATTTCTGTAAGTGTCACCTGTGTTTTGACTACATACTCATCACCACCTGCATCCATAACTTCGGCGACTTTTGACAAATCATCGAGTACCGTCATCACAATAACTTTTGTATCCTTACCCCACGCCGTCTCACGGAGCTTTTTGAGCATCGTCAATCCATTCATTTTCGGCATAGAAATATCAAGAAGTATAAGGTTTGGTGCTTCAGCTTCAGCAACAGAAAGCCCTTCCTCTCCATCTCCTGCAACCAATGTCAAAAATCCTTCATACGTGAATGCAGTGACCAGTGCGTCTCGTAAATCAATTTCATCTTCTACAATAAGAATTTTATTTTTGTGAGTATTAGTATTCATGGTGTGTAATATAATGTGTTACGTATTCATTTTATTATACTATATGAAACTGCCTACTTTATAGGCAAAGTAACCGTAAACACGGACCCTCTTCCTTCATGTGAAATGAAAGTAATCGTACCACCGAGTATATGGACTGCTTCTTGTACAATATAGAGCCCTAATCCGGTACCTTCGATAATTTCGGTCTGTGCATTCGTACCTCGAAAAAGTTTTGAAAATATCATTCCTTGTTCCTCTTCGGGAATACCGATACCTGTATCAGAAATAACAAACATTATATGTGCACCATCGTATTGAACATGCACACGCACCACACCTCCCGATGGAGTGTACTTTACTGCATTCCCTATTACATTGCTAATAATCATATGCAAAAGATTGCTGTCAGATAATATTGATTTTGTTATGGTATCCCAATCAATAGTAATTTGAACATTCTTTTTTTGTGCAAGAATAATATATTCATCGACAATTCCTTGTATAAACGCAACAAGGTCAAGTGTTGTATACTGCACTTCAAGTGTACCAAGCTCCAATTTTGATACATTAAGAAAATCGGCGACAAGCATGTCCATACGGTCAATATTTCGTGCTATTTTATCTGCATACGTTTTTTGGAGTGGGGTAAACGTCCCTTCACTTGCGGAAACAAGTAATTCCACATTCCACTTCATCGCAGAAATAGGAGTACGCAACTGATGAGATGCGAGTGAGACAAATTCTGTCTTAGCTTTATCCACTTGTTTTTGTTTCGTAATATCAACAAGAGTAAGGAGTCCTTGCTTTTTTCTCGTCCTATCACGAAACGAAAATAATGAAAGTGAGACCCATCGCAATACGCCGTCAGGTCTTCTAATCTGCACTTCAACTTCATTCAATGATTTTTCTTCTTTAAAATATTCAGGTATAAGTGTTGCTTTACCTCCTTCATCATCTACAAGAAATAAAAAGATATTAATACCTACAAGCACATCAAGCTCCACAGAAAAAAGTCGTGCCACAGCTATATTCATAGCAGTGACTACCCCACTATCATCTATCACAATGTATGGGAGAGGGCTCTTTCGAAAAAGATGCGGAAATAATTCCTGCGAATCTTCGAGCATGTCTCGTGTCATTGAACGAGCGAGTGAGTGTGCGCTATCATAAATCTTTCTCGATTGATAAATGAGTACTGTGAGGAGTGTGATACAAAAAAGTATTGCGCCAAGAAAACTTTGTTCAAGATACGCTGAAGGAATAGAAAAATTTTTCCAGAAAAAAAGAGTTGTGCCAAGCATGACCACGCAAACAATAACAGACACAAACAACGCACTCATATTTGAAGAAATGGTCTTCATACACTTATACTATCAGGTAACACAAAAATATTGACACATTGTGAGTGTATTGGTTTCTCTGTATTAAAACACGCTTGCAATCCGTGCCATCTCATTCATCTCTCGAGTATGCATCACATACACAAGCACGGAGGAATCAGTAGTACTGATAATGCCTGGTCGTGCCATACATTCTTCGTTCTTTATTGTATCAATACATATACCGAGATATGCGAAGTCATTGCATATACGGGCACGAACATACGGATTTCGTTCTACGGCGGTAGCAGTGAGCACGAGTGCATCAACACCACCGAGAAGTGCGGTCATCGCACCAATTGCTTTTCTAATGGCAGTAAAAAACATTTTTACTGCATCCTGTGCTTCTCTCTCACCACGTGCTTCCCTATCGAGAGCAACACGCAGGTCGCTTGTACCGAGCAATCCTTTGAGTCCTCCATTCATCTCCAACATCTGTTCAACACAGTCAATATTATTATTCATCTTCAAAAGATACAGCAGTGCGGAGGGGTCAATATCACCTGCACGTGTTCCCATAATCAGTCCACTTGTTGGAGCAAATCCCATAGTAGTATCAATACTTTTTCCATCACGAAGTGCCGTCACACTGACACCACTTCCCACGTGACATACTACGATGCGGGGAGGCATAGCTCCTGTTTTTTCATACACCTGACGCACCACTGATGCTGTTGATAATCCATGATACCCAAATCGATACAAATCGATACGTTGTGATTCGGCAGATGACACACTGTACCGATGTGCAGATGTGGGCATCGTGACATGAAACGCACTATCAGAAATACCAATAATTCGTGCATGGGCAAGATGTGTTCGCACTCCTTCAAGCTCAACGAGCTGATGCGGTATATGAAGTGGTGCAAAAACACATGCCTCACTGAGACGCACTTGATACATGTCGTCAACAAGTCGATGGGTAGTGAAATAGGTACCGGGTGCAACAATGCGAATACCGACACGATTGATATCTTCTTTTTTGAGAATAATTCGCTCAACAAGTGCAAGACGTATCACATCCAGAAGCGCATCTGCGAACTGTCTTTCGGGCACCTCATCACAACACAATCGAGTACCATTTTGCTCGACACACCGTCCAAGCCCCTTGCCTGTATGTTCGTATTCCGCGGAAAAAACCGCAACACCCTCGCGATAGAGAGCATATTTTTTTGATGAGCTTCCAGTGTTTATGATGAGCGTGGTGTCCATATCCAATCGTATATTTCCTTTGGGTCGTCCCCATGTTCTATGATATAGGAACGATGATCTGCTAATTTTTGTGTATACTTTTCACACAATTGATACCTCTCTTTTACCGTAATGAGACCTTCTTCTTCTGCGATAATAAATGCCTCCATCGCGAGACTAAATCTATCTGTTTTGTTTCGCACAAACATATCGAATGGTGTTGTCGTAGACCCGTGCTCTTCATAACCATGCACGGTAAACCGACTTGTCTCACACCCATAATCAAATAATACCTGTTTGATAGTTTGCGGATACCCATGGAAGTTGATAACGACTCGCTTGTTCACTGTAAAGTAGTAATCAATATCATGGGGTAGCACACGGCACTGCGCATCACCAAGTCCAAGTGCGGAGAGTGCAAGAATATTTACAAATCGAAAACGCATCATTGGTATTTCGGAGCGAACGATGGTAATAGCAGCAAGCGTTTCTTTCGTGAGATAATCTCCCACGGCACTAAATACCATATGAGGGTCTTTATCACTCGCAAAATCCCAAACTGAAATACCCTCTGCAACATCCTTTGATGCCTCCGCTTCGGTACGCCAACATGGTACAGGACGTTTTTCCATGACAATTATATTCATTTCATTTTTTGAAGTGAGTACACGCTCCATTACTTTGAGTGCACTATTTACATCGGGAGGAAAATACACATTCACGAAACAACCTTGTCGTTGCAACATATCATCAATAAACCCTGGGTTTTGGTGTGAAAATCCATTATGCTCCTGTCGCCACGCACCTGATGTCAAAATATAATTGAGTGATGGCACATCACCACGCCATGTAACATCACGAGCAATATGCAAAAACTTTGCATATTGGTCAGCCATACTTGCAATAATTTGCATAAATGCCTCGTATGAAGCGAATACCGCGTGCCGACCTGTCAATACATATCCTTGCATCAATCCTTGTAAACTATGTTCTGAAAGCATCTCGATAACACGACCATCATGTGCCATGTCTTTATCCCACTCTTTCTGCGGAAGCATGAAGGAACGCTTTGTTACCGCAAAGACTGCGTCGAGTTTGTTTGAATATGTTTCATCAGGAGAAAAAATTCGGAGATTACGATACGATGCATTAAGACTCAATACGTCCCCGAGATATGCACCAACCGCGGTCATACTACTTGCATCCTCACACTTCGGTCCGTCCAGATGGCACGTTTCGGTACGAGAGTATACCTGTGTATTAGGGAGAATAAGTGGTTTGTAATACGGTTCTCCACCCATGGTGTGCGGGTTGTCACCCATGCGAAGTTGAGGTGGTGGAATAAGCGCTTCAATATCTGCATGAAACTTCTTACCATCAAAAAGCTCATGAAATGCATATGACCGAAGCCACGCTTCAAGAGCTTCTCGTTCAGTGGCATCGGTACGTGCTCTGTCGGCAATGACTTGATGTGAGAGATGATTATCTTCAATTCTCTTTCCGTCAAGCGACTTTATACTTCCCCATCCTTTTGGTGAACGGAGAATAATCATAGGAAATTTTTGAAATTCAGTGTACTTTCCCTCACGGAAACCTCGTTGAATTTCTCGAATACGATTAATTGCGTTATCCATAACTACACTCATGCGTTCGTGCGGATTGTCCTCTGTATACGCATCAACGATATGTGGTTCATATCCATATCCTTGGAAGAGCGTGAGCAAGTCTTCGTCAGACATACGTCCCATAAGTGTTGGGCCTGATATTTTGTATCCGTTTAGATGAAGAATGGGAAGCACAGCACCATTGGTTGCTGGGTCAATGAGTTTACTGAGATGCCACGCGGTGGCGGTTGGTCCTGTCTCTGCTTCACCATCACCTACCAGACACACTGCAATCATATCGGGATTATCGAGTACCGCACCATACGAGGTTGAGAGTGCATATCCCAATTCACCACCTTCAAGAATAACACCTGGTGCACCGGGATTACTATGGCTCGGAAATCCATATGGCCAACTAAATTGCTTGACCATATATTTGATACCGGGGAGCGTGCGTGGTACATCTGCGTAATATTTACTCAATGTTCCTTCCAAAAAAAGATTTGCCTGTATCGCAGGAAAGCCGTGTCCTGGACCAAGTACAAAAATCATATGTGTATTGTGAGTGAGTATTGCTCTATTGAGATGTGCGTATACAAAATTAATACCCGGACACGTACCCCAATGTCCAAGCAGTCGTTCCTTAATGTGCTCTGGTGCAAGCGGCTCTTCCAAAAGAAAATTATCTTTCAAATATAATTGAATAGCAGACAAATAATTAGTCGCACGTACAAAACGTTCAAGATGTGTATACATCTGTACATTGTATCGTAGTACTCACATATACAATAATCAATTTCCCCCATGCAAAAATATATTCCTCGACAAATGCAGTGCGTACGCCTATGATGTATTTTATGGAGATACTATTACAAACGGCAATAAATGCAGCGAAGGATGCAGGAGATGCAATTATGACACTGTACGCATCAACAGAGTTTGAAACGAAAGCAGATGGTAGCCCTGTCACTGTTGCCGATATGACTGCAAATGAAATTGTGCTCGCACATCTTCGTACCACATACATTCCTATTCTTACCGAAGAATCAGTTGGAATTCCTGTCCCCTATCCTGAACAATTGTGGATTATTGATCCTATTGATGGCACCACTGGTTTTATTAAAAAAAATGGAGAATTTGCAGTGATGATAGGATTGCTCGAACATGGTTACCCTATACTTGGTGTGGTCTATGAGCCTGCAAACAATGCATTGTATTATGCACGTCGTGGAGAGGGTGCGTATTTTGAAAAAGATGGAATTAAAAAAGCACTTTCAGTGCAAAGTATTGCTCCTGCACCACTTCGATTTGTACGTACACGAAACCACCCAACGCCATTTATGAATACCGTTGCGAATAAATTGCACGCAACATCAATACCATGTGGTGGCATTGGTATTAAAACAAATATAATCGCTCGCGGAGATGGTGACTTCTTTTTTACGTTGGCAGAGCTTGGGGACTGGGACGTATGTGCACCATCAATCATCGTAACCGAAGCAGGAGGTACTGTCACTGACTGTACCGGAAACCCTCTTACCTATGGAACAAAAAATCACCGCATTGAACGAGGAGTAATTTTCTCAAACACTATATGTCATCCTGAAGTAGTCACCGCAATACACACATCGCTTCCTATACAGGAGATACATCAGTAATCATTACTGTTACACTCGATGCATCAGCCCACCGAATAAACTACTGTCGAGTGATGCGATAGGATATCCTTTTGCATTAAGAAAATCCCATACCGTATTGCGCAGTTGTGCCGTCTCCGCTTCATTCATTAAAAATATACAAAATTATACTATCGCTCATTCTACGGGAGTCTGTCCCGTAGTGGTCGCTGTTGACGATGCACTCTCTTCATTTGTTGTTGTGCTGGCTTGTGATTGTGCTTCATTCTGTACTTCACTTCCTCCTGTCGAGGATTGTGGTACGAGGCCACCATTTTCCTTATTGCGAAATTCCTCCCGAACGGCATTTGCACCACTTGGAGCTTCGCCAGCATCGACTCGTGCCTGATTTGAATTTTGAATAGTTGCGGAGACATTAATCTCTCCCTTATCTGACTTTCCTAGCATCACAGAACCAACACCAACAAGAATAATGGTAAGCACAACACCAATAAAAAATAGTGGTGATTTTTTATTGGTGTTGTGCTTACGTACCCGAGTAGTCTCTTGTACTGATGTACGTTCTGTTTCAACCATCCGTGATGTTCTGGTGCGAGAAGGCTTTTGAGAAACAGGAGTCTGTGGCTCATCTCCTTGAATTATCTTTTTTGCTCGTGGCATAATGTGTATAGTATATCACCACTAATGTGTGTTCGCATTGTCTTATATGTTAAAATGTGAGTATGAAAGCAATTTTTATCGCACTTTTAATTTTTGTTGGACTACTCATACTCAATAAGCTTCTCAGCTAGTTCGTGCTTCTTGCATATTTTGTATCAATATGGTACATTTTGTGGGTATTCAAGAGAGCCTACGCTCTTTTTTTGCTATCAATGGACTGATTTAGTGCAACATTCACAAATCATGCACCAGAAGCAAGGGAATAGGGTCTTACCCGAAAGACCAATTATTTAGTTTTTATACCTTGAAAGTCGATACCGTACGTATTAATCAATTCATCAGAGCGAAAGAACTTCGTGTTATTGGTGTGGAAGGTGAAAACCTTGGAGTTATCTCCACTGTTGATGCACTCAAAATTGCACAAAATGCAAATCTTGATCTCATTGAGATTTCCCCATCCGCAGTACCACCTGTCGCAAAAATAATGGATTATGGTAAATACCAATACGAGACAAAGAAAAAGGCAAAGGAGATGAAGGCTAAATCACACATTACGGAAACCAAAAGTGTGCAAGTAAAAATTGGTACTGGTGAAAATGACCTAAATTTAAAGGCAAAACGTGTAGCTGAATGGCTCACTGAGGGTCATCGTGTAAAAGTAGACCTCTTTCTATGGGGGCGATATAAATACATGGAGCCTGCATTTTTAAAAGAACGTCTCGAACGATTCTTGAAAATTATTCCCACAGAGTATAAAATAGCGGATGAAATTAAAAAAAGTCCAAAAGGGTTTACCGCCACACTTGAACGCATTTCTACTAAAGGGAGTAAGTAAGCAGTGGTTGTAGACATTATATGTACGTATTATGAAAACAAATAAATCATACACAAAGCGAATAAAAGTCACAAAAAATGGTAAGCTCAAAGTCCGCAAGGCAGGGCAGAACCATTTCAACGCACGACAAACGGGAGCGCAACGTCTTAATCGTAAGCGATCACAAACTATTACGATGTCAGCTCGTGCACGGAACCGTTTTCTTGCAAACGCATAATGCAGTCTTTGATTACCTAATCTAAATAATAATTATATGGCACGAGTAAAAGGAGGAGTATCTGCACTCAAACGACGCAGAAAAATACTCTCACAAACAAAAGGATATATTTTCGGACGTTCAACAAAAAAGAAGCAAGCAATTGAAGCAATTCATCATGCACATCTTCACTCATTTGCTCACCGAAAAGATAAGAAAAATGATTTTAGACGACTTTGGACGACTCGTCTCAATGCAGGTCTCCGAGCATCAGGACTTAAGTACAGTACCTTTATGAAACAGTTGAAAGATAAGAAGGTACTCATCAATCGAAAGATGCTTTCAGAAATTGCAGACAAGCGACCTGAATCATTTGAACGGTTTCTTGCAAAAGTAAAATAACGTGAACCGAAATAATAAACCCCTAAAATCGCGAAGCGATTTTAGGGGTTTATTATTTCATATCATTAAAAATCAATGGAAATGCGTTCATTGAGTGCAGGTGCAACGGCATTGAGTCCTAAATAATCGCGTAGTCGTTGTACCAAAAAAAGTGACGAGCGTTCCTCTCCCATCGTCACGAACACCCTCTGTGCTTTTTCACATCCCTCTGATACAAACTCAATCAATTGGTCTCTATCGGCGTGACCCGAATATCCACGTATACGTGCTATTTTTGCTTTCACCTTTACCTCAGTATCAAGGATACGTACTTTCTTTGCTCCATCATTAAGTAATCGTCCCATACTCCCTACGGCCTGATACCCTACCAATAAAAGTGTCGTCTTAGGATCTTCAAGATACGTTCGCTCGTGCTCAAGTATACGCCCGCCATGACTCATGCCTGAACCCGCAATAATTATCTTCGGACCATGTACTTTGTGTATCTCGCTCGAATCGTGCATGGTTTTGGTAAATGATAATTTTGGAAAATCAAAAATATCATCGCCTGAATGAATTTGTTCCTGTACCGCTGTTTTTAAATAGTTTAAATAGTTTTTATATATTTCGGTCACACTAATTGCAAGTGGCGAATCAAGAAACACAGGAATGGGTGCTATCTCACCGTGTTCAAAAAAATTATTGATCTCAAAAAGCATTCCCTGTGTTCGTTCGAGTGAGAAAGCGGGGATAATAAGTGTTCCCTTTTTATGAATTGTATCTTCAATATAATATTTGAGCATCTGAGAACGTTCCTTTACCTCTTCATGGGCACGGTCGCCATATACACTTTCCATGAGCAAATAATCATAATCTTTGACAATAACTGGCGGATTAAGAAGTGGCTGTGGTACATTACCAATGTCTCCTGTAAAAAGAAACTTTTTTTTATTTCGTTCAAGTGTCACCATTGCCGAACCGAGAATATGTCCCGCATCGGTAAACGTTGCCTGTATATCACTCGATACCATAAACTGATGTTCGTACTCTTCTGTCTTCCAAAGCGAAAGTGCATTCTCTATATCACTTTCCTCAAAACAACGTGGTAGACCATATTTCTCTGATTCATACACCATAACTTTGTATGCATCACGGAGCATCACTGATGCAAGATCACGTGTTGGTGGTGTCGAGTAGATAATACCCTTGAACCCATCGTGTACAAGCTTTGGGATACGCCCAATATGATCTGCGTGAGCATGGGTCACGAGGAGTACATCAACTGTGCGGACATCATACTGAAATGCATCGCAGTTTACTTCCATTGCAAATCGGTCACCTTGCACTAAACCACAATCAATTAAAATCTTTGCGTTACCTACTTCAAGAAGAAAATTTGCCCCCGTAACACTTCCTGCACCACCATAGAATGAAATATATGACATGTTGTATTTTTATACTTAGTACAATATCACACAACACCATACACATTATGTGTGACCCTGTATATCTAATCTGTGCATACAATTGAGACACAAAAAAACGTGTCTTATGACACGTTTACTTGATTGAGCAACGGGTTGCATGTCTCCTGAAATGTATTTCAGGTGGGTACTCTTTCCGAGCATTTTTGAAATCTCGTCGCGTCGAGTTCTCAGCCATACTCGTGACTACAAGCAACCCTTGCTATGCATTACGCAGAAACATGCGTTACCGTTGCTCACTTTTAGTATATCAAAAAAGACACGGGCGTATATGGCACGTGTCTTTTTATGTGTGTACAACTTTTGAAAATCTATTCTTTTACACCATTAAAATCAATGTCATACATGATACGTTCCTGTGCCGTCACATAATTCATGATTTCAGATTCAGTGAACCATACCGCAATTTCTCGCTCTGCTTCTTCTGGTGACTCTGAACAATGGATAAGATTTCGTACCGCTCTATTTTCGTATGATGAGTGACCGTATGAGTCTACGGTGTAATCTCCTCGAATCGTTCCCACATCAGAAGTAGAAGGCTCGGTGGTACCTACGAGTTTTGTGACCACGGCGACCGCTTGATTGCCTTCAAGAACCATTGCAATAACGGGAGCAACGGTCATATAGGTAACAATAGTGTCAATAATGCCACGACCGTACGCCATTGCATCCTTTTCAACAGGAAGTCCTTGTGCCTTCAAATCTTCAATAATACGATTTCCCTTTTTAAGAAACCATGCTTCGTCTTTGTTGTAATGTACCATGAGTTTGTCCTTTTCAGGCACAAACATTTTCATTGCGGTGAA
>JAHFMK010000009.1 GCA_023264435.1 Candidatus Kaiserbacteria bacterium | reverse complement strand
CTTTGCAAAAAATATTGTAGAGCCGGTTACCGTTAAGATAATTAATGCACAAAAACTAGATGTGAATGAGAAACGTGCACAGGAAGAGTTTCAGCGTTATACAGGTTACCCTGGCGGACGCCGTGTAGAAACCCTTGGTCATCTTGCGGGACGTCGAGGATACAATGAAGTGCTTCGACGAGTAATCGGCGGTATGCTTCCAAAAAATAAACTTCACTCACGACGTTTGAAAAATCTTGTAGTAACCGAATAATTATTATTTCACTATGGCAAAAGGACAATATATAGAAGGTATCGGACGACGAAAAACTGCAACCGCACGTGTTCGTATCACACCATCAAAAGAACAACGAGTAATCATCAATGAAAAACCAATTGCTGAGTATTTTTATGCACCAACACTTCAAAAGAATGTTCTTGCTACTTTTGAAACAAAAGACGCTGGTATTGAAACATACGAAGTCAGTGCAAAAGTACAAGGAGGTGGTCTCAGCGCACAATCAGATGCCATCAAGCTTGGTATTGCACGAGCACTTGTTAAAGAAAAGGCTGATCGACGTTCACCACTCAAAAAAGCAGGTATGCTTAAACGAGACTCTCGTTCTGTTGAACGAAAAAAGTTTGGACTTCTCAAAGCTCGCAAGCGTCCGCAATGGGCAAAGCGATAAAACAAAACCCGCAAATGCGGGTTTTGTTTTATCGCAATCTTTGATATTTCTCTCAATAATAAACCTATCTCCGCTGTTTTTGACAGAACACTTTTTCGGCTATATAATGCACACACTATGGTTAAGAAATATGATATTAATGACGCAGATGAAATTGTTGTTGAAAATGAAACCCCTCAGGATGACATAGAATTGGATGACGAAGAGGGAATACTTAACGACAAACTCAAACTGCTCAAACAAAAATTATCAGCATGTGAGGAAGAAAAGAGAGAGCACTTAGAAGAATTACAACGCACACGTGCAGATTTTCTCAACAGCAGACGTCGCATTGAAGAGCAAGCACAACGTGAGAAAGAGCGTGCGAAAGACAAAATTTTAATTGAATTACTCACACTTGTCGATAGTTTCGATACCGCAATGGCTGACAAGGAAGTATGGGAAAGTGTTGATATAAAATGGCGAAGTGGAATAGAGGCAATACAAAGCAAGTTACAAAGTATCCTTACCGCACATTATATTACTCCCATTGAGTCAATTGGAAAACAGTTTAATCCGGAAGAACATGAAGCTGTTTCAAACACACCGGTTGATGATAATTCACAAGTAGACACAGTCATCGCAGTATTACAAAAAGGATTTAGACGAGGCGACACCATCATACGTCCAGCACGAGTCGTCGTAGGTACACAATAATTATCACACATTTAATTACATACAATATATGGCAAAAATTTTAGGTATTGATCTCGGTACAACAAACTCAGCAATGGCTATCATTGAAGGTGGCGAGCCAGTGGTAATTGAAAATACAGAAGGAACACGAACCACTCCCTCAATCATTGCAATATCAAAAACAGGAGAACGTCTTGTGGGGCAAATTGCAAAACGACAAGCAGTGACCAATCCAAAAAATACCATCTACGGCATTAAACGGTTCATGGGGCACAACTTTGATGAGAAAGCAGTACAAGATGATAAGGGTATCGTGCCCTATGATGTACACAAAGGGGACGATGGTGGTGTTGTTGTTCATATGGGTGAAAAAGACTACCGACCAGAGGAACTTTCTGCAATGATTCTTTCAAAGTTAAAGGCAGATGCAGAAGCAAAAATTGGAGAAAAAATTACCGAAGCAGTTATCACCGTACCGGCATACTTCAATGACGCACAACGAAAAGCAACACAAGATGCAGGAAAGATTGCTGGTCTTAATGTTCGTCGTATCATCAATGAACCAACTGCTGCAGCACTTGCGTACGGCTTTAATAAAAAGAAGGAAGAAAAGATTGTCGTATTTGACTTTGGAGGAGGAACATTTGATGTAACTGTACTTGAAGTAGGTGATGATGTAATTGAAGTACAGGCAACTGATGGTGACGCTCACATGGGAGGACGCGATATTGATCAAAAGATAGTACGTCATCTCATCACTGAGTTTAAGAACCTCGAAGGAATTGATTTAAGTAAAGATGCACTCGCACTCCAACGTCTTGATGAAGCCGCAGAAAAAGCAAAACTCGAACTTTCCACAACAGGAGAGGCGGAGATAAATATTCCATTTATCACCTCTGATGCAAATGGACCAAAACACATGATGCTTAAACTCACTCGTGCAAAACTTGAAGATATCGCACGCGAATATGTAGACCGTGCTCTTGAAATTACAAAACGTGCACTTGAAGCATCACCATTCAAAAAAGAAGAGATTGATGAAATTATCCTTGTGGGTGGACAAACACGTATGCCTCTCATTGTGCAATCGGTAAAAGAACTTTTTGGTAAAGAACCAAATAAATCTGTAAATCCGGATGAAGTTGTTGCCCTCGGTGCCGCCATTCAAGCAGGAATATTCCAAGGTGACGTACATGACATTACACTCGTTGATGTTATTCCACTTTCCCTTGGTATTGAAACTATGGGTGGTGTATCTACAAAACTCGTTGAAAAAAATACCCATATTCCAACAAAGCGAGAGCAAATATTTTCAACTGCAGCAGACAATCAAACTTCCGTAGAGATACATATCACACAAGGAGAGCGGCCGATGGCAAGTGACAACAAATCGCTCGGACGATTTATCCTTGATGGTATCCCACCAGCACCACGTGGTATACCTCAAGTGGAGGTTATCTTTGATGTTGACAGTAATGGCGTACTTAATGTTATTGCAAAAGACAAGTCAACAGGAAAAGAACAAAAAATTCGCATCGAAGCAAATTCAGGACTCACTCCTGAGGATATTGAACGCATGAAGAAGGATGCAGAAGTACACGCTGGCGAAGACCTCAAAAAGAAAGAACTTATTGAATCACGTAACCTTGCAGACCAGATGATATACACTGCCGAAAAATCACTTATGGATCATAATGATGCAATTACTGATGATATTAAGAGTGCTGTTGAAGCAAAAATATCAGCACTTAAAGACGTGAAGGATAAAGATGATAACGATGCAATCAAAACAAAGACACAAGAATTAAGCACAGAAATGCAAAAAATTGGTGAAGCGGTGCAACAAAAACAATCGCAACAGCCACCCGCAGATGAATCAAAGCAAGATGAAAATATTCGTGATGCAGAAATGCCAAAGGATGATACAAAGTCTGAATAATTACCTATAAACTCGAAACCTTTCTATGAAAAACTATTATGAAATACTTGGTGTACAAAAAACTGCATCAAAGGATGAAATAAAGAAGGCGTTTCGAAAACTTGCAACAAAATATCATCCCGATAAAAAAACAGGTGACGAAGCAAAATTCAAGGAAATAAGTGAAGCATACTCAACACTCTCTGATGATAAAAAACGTGCTGAATATGACACCTATGGGCGTTCCTATGCAGGTGGTGGCCCACAACAAGGTCAGCAACAATGGGGCGGTTTTCAACAAGGTGGGTTTGGGGGGGTGGAATTCGATATCAATGATATCTTTGAAAACTTTGGAGATTTCTTTGGCGGTGGACATGGAAATGGGAGGAGAAGCGCACGAGGAAATGATGTCTCTGTTGATATTGAGCTCACATTCAAGGAAGCAATTTTTGGTGCAAAACGAACACTGAAACTTACAAAAAATAACAGCTGTACAACCTGTAAGGGAAGTGGAGCAAAACAGGGAACTGAAATGACTACATGTACCACATGTAATGGAAACGGAAAAATACGAGAAAATCGTCAAAGCATTCTTGGTCAGTTTGCAACCGTACGAGAATGTTCTGTATGTCACGGAAGTGGAAAAATCCCTAAAGAGACATGTCCTGATTGTAAGGGTGCCGGCGTTCGTCGCAGTGAAGAAGAAATTGAGATTAACATTCCTGCGGGTATTGAACCTGGAGAGATGATTCGCATGACTGGTCGTGGTGAGGGAGTAAAAGGTGGCACCTCAGGAGATTTATATGTCAAAATTCATGTACAACGTCACAAAAATATACATCGTACAGGAAGCAACCTTGAAAGTGTATTAAATGTAAAACTTACCGATGCACTCCTTGGTGCAGTATACGGAGTTGAAACTCTTGATGGAGTCGTGGATATTAAAATTCCTGAAGGGGTTAAACATGGCGAAATACTCCGTATTAAAAACAAAGGTGTACCCACAGGCGGGTCAAGTAGAGGAGACTTCCATGTCAAAATTATAATAGATATTCCACAACGTCTTTCTCGCTCTTCACGAAAACTTGTTGAAGAATTACGAAAAGAAGGGATATAAAAGCATAACCCCGCGCCTACGGCGCGGGGTTATGTACTTATCCCACTACAAGCTATACTCAGTAGGCAGAAAAAGCTATATCATTACACCATGGATACCACAGACATTGTGACTCTTTTAAAAGAGTCTGCGTTTATGCTCAGCACTTTTGGTGTGGTGCTTGTATACGCAATGATAAAAGGAAGATACGCGCTCATCAATACAATCTTTGCACTGTATATTGCACTTCTTATCTCAATCAAATTTCCATACTATGCACAAATTATGGGTAGCAACACCCAAGATGGTGCCATTACAAAAATAGTACTTTTTATAGCAATAACCGTTGTGAGCATCTTGCTTTTTCGGAGGCATATTCCTGGTGACGACTATGAAACTGCATTTCAAGGTCTTGGAAAAAAAATTCTTCTATCGCTTCTTGCAACAATCCTCATCATGGCATTTAGTTTTCATGCACTTCCAATAACAGAAATTATTACACCTGGCACACCTATACAATCACTGTTTGCTCCCGAACAAAACTTTTTTTGGTGGCTCATCCTTCCACTCATTGCGCTTTTCTTTGTCTAACAGAATTCCTATTTTATTTCACAAAGACATTTACTTCAAAGTCGCAATTTTCTTTAGAAATTCATCAACGGTAATCACAAATTCAGCATGGCTCCACACAAGAGGTGTCGCAGAAAGGTGTTCACCAGTTACAGAGCTAATTTGTTCAGGAAGCATATTACTGTTTGATGCTCTATCACACACCCACTGTATCAAATCGTATGCTTTTGCAATTTCATTTTTTGACTGTGCTAAACGAATATAATACCGAGCAACCCACAGTGTCGTAATACACCATGCATTGGGCACATCTGTATTTTGTGCTTTATAGTATGTATCTCCTTCATATCGCATATACCCTCCTAAACGAGTAGGGACATGCAGTTTCTCTATCATGTAGGTAAAGGCATGATGCATGCGGATATCAGATACATCGAGCACACCGAACTCGAACAATCCAAAAATACTACTCATGTCGATAGTTATATCTCGTTCCATTTCTGAGGCTCTATGTCTTACTAACTTTAAAAATACTCCTATTTCTTCATCATATAAATATTTTATAATAGATTGTTTGATACTTTCAGCCCGTTTTCTATATCGTAAAGCATTTTCATGCTTACCAAGTAACGTTGATAATTTTGAAGCAGCAACAAGTCCTCCATAGACAGAAGATGCAGTATATGTGGAAGAACCATTTTTTTCTTCCCACAAATCATACGAATCAATCGGAAGCCCTGTGATTGGTTCAATATATGTACATAAAAAATTAGCGACTTTTTCAATAAATGGATTATAAAGTGATTCAATAAACTCTAAATCTTTCGCATAATTATAATGCTCATTGAGCATAAAAAGGATTGTTGCAGTTTCATCTTCTTGTATCGGCAATTTAAACACACCATCCTGTATCCATGGATGCCACGAACTTCCAAGCACCCCGTCAATACGATATTTATGCATCATATACCCCTCAGGTTCCATACATTGTGCCATAAACAGAAAAAATCGTTGTGTGACATCAATATGTCCCGCTCTATCAAACGCATGTGCAATAAATGCCGCATCGCGTGGCCATACATAGCTATATGTATCCCGACCTTGATTGAGCATATCAGAATCTGACGATGCGATGATACCTCCTCGATTATCAGTATGTATTCGCATAACAACAAGAGAATGGTCATATAATTTTTTTACACGTATACCCAGTGGAGAAAAATCTCGCGATTGGTTTTTGGTCCATGCTTGCCAGTATTTTTTTGTTGATTCAATCATACGGCGAGGCTGTTCATGAATGATATCAGCATGAAGCTTATGTGCGTTGGTAATATTTTTATCAACGACAATCCAGTAATATACCTGTGTACTCTCATGTGCCTTTATAGCAAGCGGGGTACCAATGATGGAGTCAACGGAACCATGTTCAATTGCATTTTTTGAAAGTATGCCGTCCTTAGCATCCAAAAATGAACCTTCTCGTCCCTCAATACCAAATAATCCAACACTGTATTCAGAAAATGCGATACCATCGTGCATCCCATATACCAAAAACACATTATGACCTTTATAATGCACAAGTGCGCGTACGCGAGGATCATAAAATGCAGTATCTCCCCTCCGTGATTCAGTAATACGAAATTCTTGTGCAAAAAAAATCTTTATGGTTCGGTCTGTATCAAACGTATTCGTTACCGTAATATCACGCACAAAAATATTTTTTTCATTATGCACTACATCGATTATATGAAGAGAGACTCCAAGTGTCGTATTGTGTGCACTGATATCACTCGCACCTGAATATTCAGCATACGTAATATCAACTACCCATGTGCTATCAGAAAGCCAATGTAGTACCCCATCGGCCCATACGCCAATACGATGTGTATATGAACCACTCGCTCCACTCACGTGATTTGAATGCCCCACAAACGGATAATAAAAATCACGAACATGTCCGTGAGTATCAAGTCCCACAAGTATATTTCCGTTCCCGATAGTAATGGCACGGGACATAGTCTAAATACGGTAAAATCGCAATTTCTGTACAATAACATCTCTTGATGTATTCGGTTTTTTTGATTTTCTCAATGCCTGTGCAATTTCAGTATCTTGTAATACAGTCTCAATCCAATCTGCAAAATCATTTCGGTCTTTAGTCACATGGTGCATAAATACATCATCACTCATGATTGCAAGTGCATCACGAAGCTCCGCAAGGTTTGTAAGTATTTGACCATTCATAACCCAAAAAGATTGTTCTGGTGATGCATGCACGAGTTCCTTTTTCTTTTGTGTCACTGATGATTTTTTTGCTGGTGCTTTTGTGTTTGTCGTTTGTGCATTTGTCTTGGCGGGTTGTTTTTTTGTTGACATATATTTTTTATATTACTCTCACTCTTAGATTATTAAATCACTCTTGAACGTATGCGTTTGTGCCTGAAGGGAAGTACATCAAAAAGTTTTTGTATCAATGTACGAATTACATTCCATACTCGCGACCAAAAACTTTTTGCAATTGGTATCTGCGTTTCTTTTTTCTGTAACGCATCGTGTACCCTTAATTGTAAATCACTGAGAGCATTCATGAAAGCGATATATGCATCATAAGGCGACTCGTACGGACTGAAATATGCATGCACGTCTCCATCACTAAACCATTTTGTACACATATAATAAAAATGGTCAGACGTCTGCAATCTCCGCCATGTTTCTATAAGAGAAGCATCGTCAGTGTTAATAACGTCATTTTCCATACGATAAATTGTGGTGATTGCATCACGTTGAATATCATTACCTACCCATGCAGTGAGGTCTCTATCGGTATCTGCCCACGTGAGGATGTGGGGTACATCTATCTCACCCACAGAATCATACGAAGCAATGGTCTCACTGGGCGTTTTAAAACTCGTATCACCATGTGCAAGTATTTTTTCTGGCAATGCACGGAGAAAATCAAAGATACCCGTATCGTCCCATTGATGCTCTCCGAATGTTTCAAAGTCCATAAAAAGATTGATGGTTTCGCCATCACCATGATGTGCATGTATCCACTGTGCATACGTATCTGCATTAAGTGGCCAACTTTCCCAATTTTTATTTCCAAAACGAAACGCAATATCATCTGAGAGTTTATAATTTTTGAGGAGTACTTTTATAGATGAACAACCCGTTGGTTGGTAGACATAATTAGGACTTCGCCAGCCAAGGATTGGGTCCCATCCTTCTGCCATAATCCCTGTGTATCCATTATCCTCACACCACTTCGCAAGGGAATTGGTGTATGAAAGTTCAGTGTTACGAAATACTTTTGGCGTATATTCAAAGAGTTCTTGTATACGTTTTTGGTGAAGTGTTACCTGACGTTCAAATTCGGGACGTGAATAAAAAAATGCAAGTGAGTGATAATATGTATCCGCAAGAATTTCTACTCGACCCGTGTGTACTAAATCTTGAAACGCATGCAGTACCTCTGGCATGTATGCTTCAAATTGGTCAAGCACTGTTCCTGAAAACGAAAGTGCAAAACGAAACTCAGGATGTTTTGCGAGAAGCTCACCAAGTATTGCGGTGGTAGGGAGATATGACTTTTCTGCAACTTTCCTCAACACGCGTGCGTTATTGAGATCCGTATTATCTTCTGCATTAAAATATTCTGCATCATTCCCAATATCAAATACACGATATCGCTTAATGCGATGTGGTTGATGTACATGAAAATAAGGACACACAGTGAGCATATAAATATATTAGCGTTCTTTATGAACAAAATCGAGTAATTTTTTGTATAACGCGAGTACTTTTTCGGCAGCTCGTCGCCACGTAATACGCGAGAGTTCCTTGCGACCTTCTTCGACGAGCTGCCGATTCATCACTTTATACCGCAATGCAGAAAGTATTTTGTTTGCCATTTCTTCAGTATCCCAAAAATCAACTTTGAGTGCGTGCGTCAGTACCTCAGCAACTCCTGACTGTTTTGAAATAAGCACAGGCGTACCATGTTGGATTGCTTCGAGAGGCACAAGTCCAAATGGTTCAGATACCGACGGCATCACCAAAAGATCTGCAACCTGATACATTCTGTCTCGCTCCTCATCCCACAACGCACCCGCAAAAATAACATGTTGAGAAAGACCAAGTTCTCCAACAAGGTGCATGATTTGATGTTCCATATCACCCCATCCAGAAATAACAAATATCACCTGAGGGTCAGTGTCTACCACTCGTCGTGCCGCACGCACAAAGTAATCAACTCCTTTTTGAATCGTAATGCGTCCATTATAAAATACAATTTTTTTTCCCTGTGCTTTGAGTTCATAAAGCACAGAGGGAAGAAGTGGAGGAGAGTACGGCTTGATACCATTATGTATAACAGACACTTTGTCGGGATTAACACCATATTTATCAACGACAATTCCTTTTGTATAATTACTGATTGCCACTATTGAATCAGCATTATGAAATGCCCTACGCTCGACCGCATATATATCGGGGTCAACATTATTACTTCCTGCTTGGTCGAATGCTGTGGCGTGCACATGAAGTACCAATGGTTTTCCTGTCGCAAGTTTTGCAGCAACACCTGCAAGGTATGACGTCCAATCGTGTGCGTGTATAAGATCAAATTGTTCACGAAGTGCAATGTCATATGCAGAGTCCGCATAGCGATACACTTCATCAATAATCCGTCGAGAAAATCGTATTCGTTTTCCGTCTTCAGTAAAATACTCTACATATGACTGTGCGTGTTGATAGGGAAGTAATGCAGAAGGAAATACATGAATAGTCGCTGGAGTTTTATTTGCAAATATGAACTTTTGATTTCCGATGATGGGTTGCTCACGAGGCAAAACAAAAACAATATCGAGGCCAAGCTCGAGTAATTCCTCTGTGAGGCCGTGACACGCAACGCCAAGTCCTCCATTTTTTATAGGTGGATAATCCCACCCGAATGTCAAAACTCGCATGGTTATTTTCTATAACTGCATCAAGAATGATTTCAGAAGGTACAGTTCAAGTATATGGTATCACGGAGGACTTTATTTCTAGCCGTTTTTTATACAACAAAAGTGCACAACTTCGAACAAATATCACACCTTTCCTAGGATGGTCCTAGGGAATCCTGGTGACTGACAAACCGTACACTTGAACAGTAGAGTCCATTTCAATGTATAATAAAAAATACGAGAAGAAGTCTAAATTATCAAGGGAGTGCAAAAATTGGTGTGGTTGGACAACTACTTGACTTTTAAACAAATAACGGTAAAATAAAAAAAGTACATTTTCTGGCTTCCTTGTATGCACGGAGAGTCCAGTCGGTTGTTGGGTGTTTCCCCTCCCTGAGCATTCAACAGCGGATTTTACGTGAGTCCGCACGATTTAGGACAGCGTATAAGGTAGGCCTAAGGCACCAAAGCAATTTGGTGCCTTTTTTTATTACAGTTATTTCAGCTCCCTAGGACCGTCCTAGGGAGCTGAAATGTGCTTTCTTTTATCTTTGAGTATTGCTTTTTCTATTGAATGTGGTATAATTAATTTAGATTGTTTTTTCATTAAACATCAATTGCACAACGACATGAGGGGGGGGTTCTAGTGGACAATTCCAAAAAGAATACCCTAGTCTTCATGATAGGGTTGAGTATGCGATGGATGATAAACCATGGTTTTGACTACGTTCTGTACCCAATCATTTTGGTTTGGTTAGGGAACGAAGATGGTGCCGTGGTTCTAACCATTCTGGCAACAATCATCAACGTGCTTATCATTCAGGTATACGACTGGTCAGAAACTGACTGGTTGCTGATTGAAAAAATTAAGCACATGGGTGAACAAGAAGACCACACGGGCTGGAAAGCACACTTTTTCAAGTTTGTAAGGAAAAACAAAGTCCTTACGTTTCTCGTCTTGTGTGCTGACGACCCAGTAACGGTAACGCTCTATTTCCGTAAGGGAAGTTACCAGTACAATGGCATGAGTACGCGGGATTGGAAGATATTCATTGCATCGAATATTGTCTCAAACTTGTACTGGGTTGGCGGTTGGGTTTTCGCCATTGAGCTGTTAAAAAACCTGTTCAAGTTCTTTTAAAGGGTGGACTTATCAGTCCACCCTTTATTTATACTTATCAATATAGATAGCTCAAAAAAATACTTTTTTATACTATAATTAGTAAATAACATGCCAAATTTACAAGCCACATCAATACCAGAAAAAATAGCACAGTTAATGGCTGACAAAAACTTGTTTGATTCTTATGTCTACACACCGTGGGAAAAAGCTGTTATTGAACTTGAGCAACGACGTACTAATGTAAAATTGCAAGATTATGTATCACAAATGCTCCCACATGGACTCCCAGAAGCAATGGATTTAGAAAAATCTTACATTACACTTTTTAGGCACATTGCAACACCAAACTTCGAAATAGCTAGGTTTCTTGCAATAGCAGACTTCCAACCTCAGTTTAAGAGTATTATTTTAGAATACGTTGAAGACAAATTTAACGATCGGAACGATGGTAAATATTTTCTCGGTAAGCTTCGGTTTCATAAAAAGATTGACAAAAATGGTGATCCAATCGTAGAGCACGCAAATATCATTAATTTTAATGAAAGTAATAATAAGCCAATCTCGTCAATTCAGACTCATTGGGGTCAAAACTTAGTAGATTTTCATCATGAGATGTTTGAAAAACAGTTTACAACCTTTGCAAACAATAAATCTGATGTTTCAGAATGGCTGCATTTACATGGACAAACTGCAAAAGAGTACTATAAATCATTTTTAACATTGTTTTTAAAAAATGGAATCCTTTTTGAAAATCTCTTTATTAATTCGAAAGAACAAGGGTTTACAGAAACTGTCATCTTGCCCGCTTTTTTTGAGATAGAAAAAGAATGCGGTTTTAAACCACTTATCGTAACACTAGCACCAAAATATGCTGAAGCAGACAATTTTTGGAACTCTTTTCCTTACAGTTTGAAAAAAAGTGTTGATGGCAAGAAACAATGGTAGCGTAATATACTAAAGAAAGTTTAAATCTATTTATGAATAAAAATCAGAAAAAACAAAACCTTTCCTGGATAGCACATAAATTAATCGTTAAAAAAATCCTTGCAAATGAATTTGGTGTTTTCGCAAAGAAAAACATTAAAAAGGATGATCTCTTAATGATTTTTG
>JAHFMK010000083.1 GCA_023264435.1 Candidatus Kaiserbacteria bacterium | reverse complement strand
TCCTCTGGACTATTTTCTTTTTTCTTTATTGCCATATGGTAAAATTTCTTTGATGTGCATCAGTATACCAGATTACTCAGATTTCTGAAAAGTCGTAGTGCCTATTAAAATGATACGAGGGAGTGATGGTGTTACAACCGTTTCTACTGCGGATGTGGTCGCTGTTATATGTTGTGTAGAAACTACCTCGGTGTTGATTGAGGTATCTGTGGTTGTTGCGGGCGAAGAGGTGCTGAGGGATGGTGACGAGGTAAGATTTGTAAGTGCTGAATCGCTCGACACATTGTCACCTTCACTTCCTTCTTGCTTCTCCTCGCCCGCTGTCGTATCAGCTAGCTTTTTCTGACTCTCTATAGTGTTTGCAAATTGGTCTTTAATACTATCAAAAATACTCGATACCCCTGAAGGAGTATCTTTTTTTTCTTGTTTTTGCGTCAGTGTGTTTACGGTAAACCGTGCAGGAATCGTAGTCATCCAAACCATTGCAATAATGCCCGTCGTAATACTCGCAACCAAAAATGAATACCGTACTCTTACTTCTTTTGGTTTTGTACGAATACGTCCAAGTAAACTCATGTACGTAGTATAGCAGACATTACTATACTTTCAGCACCACAATTGTTCCTTC
Organism: Candidatus Kaiserbacteria bacterium; assembly: GCA_023264435.1. Classification (GTDB taxonomy): domain Bacteria; phylum Patescibacteriota; class Minisyncoccia; order Phycocordibacterales; family UBA918; genus Damh-18. The sequence continues at coordinate 2,669 of JAHFMK010000083.1, read as the reverse complement.
CATTTCAAGTAAATCTTTTTTCTTAACTGTCAGTTTGTCGAGTGGTTTCTCTGCGGTCACACCTTCTTCTTTCAAAAACGCATTCAGAGCCGTATCCGTATAATGCATCGGAATAATACACCTTGCTTCGAGTTTTGTAGCAAGCTTGCTTGCCTGTGGCACATCAAGTACATCTCCCCCACCTATCGGGACAAATAAAATATCAATATCACTGAGTTCTCCGAGAATCTTTGGGTCAATGGCACTGTCGCCCAACGCTCCTAAAAACACCATATTGATACCTTCGAGCGTTACTTGATAAATAGTATTAAATTTCTTTTGTCCTTCATAGATAGTTTCAACACCAAACCCTCGTGCAGTCACCTCACCCACTTCATATTCTCCTGGTCCATCCACTACAAAAGGTTTTTTGGTACCAAATGACATTTCATCAGTCCCATTAAAATCAGGATGATTGAGTGACACAAACACCACATTTGCACCGAAGCGAACACTGTCAAGTTTTGATTTTTTTGCGATAGGATTAAATGCGAGTGTGGTATCACCAAACGAGACTTTGAAACACTCTCCTCCTTGGTATGTAATAATCATAATGCCACCATGATACTAAACCACAGCGATATACGCAAAGGAGATATGACTCGTACCACCAAAATCTCCCTAGGACCGTCCTAGGGAGATTTTGAAACATTGAACTTGGGATTAAGTGTATGGACATTGTATAGATTTTATAGTACACTCCGGTCACCTTATTTTGAGGTTTATTAGTTCTAACGGCATGCGCGTAACCCCATTCTCATGGACATGGCCACGAGACACGCTTGAATGGATACGTATCGCCGATTATAAAAAAATATGTCAGAAGAAAAGAAATCGGTTCTAGACCGTATCAGTGCTGTCATTCGTGGTACTGATGAATCAATAGTGGACACAACATCTGAGGATGAAACAGTTATTGCACCTGTCAAAAGTGCGATGGATTTACTTGTCGAGCAAAGTCCCGTTCCCCCACGAATGGACGATATTGTTGAAGGAAAAGTATCTGCAATTGGTCGTGCACGAGTATTTATTGAAATTGCACCATTTGGTACGGGTATTATTTATGGTCGTGAGTACATGAATGCTCGTGACATTCTTCGCAAAGTTTCAGTTGGTGATACCATTGCTGCAAAAGTAGTGGATGCATCAAATGCTGACGGGTACATTGAGCTTTCCCTTAAAGAAGCGCGACAAGCACTCATTTGGAGCGATGCTGAAGATGCAGTACGCAAACAGACCATCATGAGTCTCTTGGTAAAGGAGGCGAATAAAGGTGGCCTTATTATTGAATGGCAAGGTATTCAAGGGTTCCTTCCTGCGTCACAACTCTCATCAGAAAATTATCCGCGTGTGGAAGATGGCGATAAGGATAAAATCCTCTCTGCACTCAACGACCTCATTGGCAAACACTTGAGCGTTATTATGATTACTGCTGACCAAAAAGAAGGTAAACTCATCTTCTCTGAAAAAGGACCACAAGAGAAAGAAGAGAAAGAAGAGAAAGTGAGCAAATATGGTGTTGGTGATGTGCTCAACGGTACCGTGACTGGTGCAGTAGACTTCGGTATCTTCGTAAAACTCGAAGAAGGGCTTGAAGGGCTTGTACATATCTCTGAGCTCGATTGGGGTCTCGTTGAAGACACTCGTTCACTCTTTAAGGTTGGTGATAGCGTAAAAGTGAAAGTGATTGAGGTAAAGGATGACAAAATATCACTTTCAATCAAACAACTCAAAGAAAACCCATGGAGTTCCGCATCAAATAAATACAAAAAGGATCAAGAAGTACAGGGTGTAATTATCAAATACAACAAACACGGAGCACTTGCTTCAATTGAAGAAGGTGTTGCGGGCTTGGTACATATTTCAGAATTCGCAAGTGAAGAAGAGCTTCGAAATACACTTTCACTCGGACAATCATACAAATTCACTATTACACTCTTTGAACCAAAAGAACAACGAATGACACTTTCATTCAAGAAGATCGAGAAAAAATAGGTTGTCAGGTAGACACGAAAAAATGCCCCTTCGGGCATTTTTTCGTGTCTATTAACACAACCTATCTCACAAAAAGTTATTTTACAGCATTCACTATTTGCATAGCTTCTGTCATATCTTTCTCAATAAGAAGAGTGAGAGCGTGCTCAACTTTTTCGACTATATCAGTAAGTTTACGAAGTTCTGCTGGTTTAAAATCTCCAAGCACGTATGTAGAGAGTTTTTCACCTGTCGGACGATGTGTTATGCCGAGGATATTTACGTGAGCGATACCAATTCGTATTCGAGTAAATGTAGTAGTATCACACGCTTGTATAATAGAACGCACACCATTGTGTCCACCCGCTCCCCTATCATACGATATTTTTACAGTACCAAATGGCAAATCTATATCATCGTGTACTACCACAAGTGTTTGTTCACGCTCCTCTGTATCAAAAAACTTTTTGACTAATATGCCAGACTTATTCATATACGTCGTGGGAAACAAAAAAGCAGTTTCCTTGCCCGCAAATACTCCTCTGGAAACTTCCGCAGAATATGTTCCCGAATGCAGTGGTTTCTGAAGAGAATTTTTTGCAATAATTGCACGCAATACAATCCATCCCACATTATGTCGAGAATGCTCATATTCA
>JAHFMK010000082.1 GCA_023264435.1 Candidatus Kaiserbacteria bacterium | reverse complement strand
GCACAGAGGTTATTTTTTAAGCAAACTGCAATAACGATACAAACACCCATACTTGGGTCAATCATCGTAACCGGCCTTTTGTTTGTGCCATTTGGTGCTTTTGCAATATGTGCCGTAATTGTGATGACATTCGGCGTACTTATACATACCCTTTACTACAAGTTACGTACCTAAGATGTAATACCCACTCGTACACTGAGTAGTCACAGAAAAAAGGTATACTGTAATAAGGTCGCATGCTTATTAGTTTTAGTGTTGTAACGTATGAATAAAAAAGTTATTCACATGACAGCATTCATTCTTCTGATTATTGGAGGTTTGAACTGGCTTCTTGTGGGTGCGTTTAATCTTGATCTTGTTATGACAATTTTTGGACAAGGAACACTCGCAAAGGCGATTTATGTTCTTGTGGGATTGTCTGCGATATACGAGCTCATAACGCACAAAAGTTCATGCACAGTGTGTAAGACATCATAAAAACGACTATGTCGTTTTTATTTTTGTCTGCGTAAAATCCGCATGCCAAAGGCATGCGGATTTTGCTATACTTATATATATGCAGAAAAGCAAAATTATTGAACGTACTATTCGTGTACGAGCAATGAATAAAACACTCAAAACTCTTTACCCATATCCTATAATTGCACTCAATTATTCAAATACATGGGAACTTTTGGTAGCCGTAATATTGTCAGCACAGTGTACTGACGTGCGTGTTAATATGGTCACTAAAAAATTATTTGTACAGTATCAAACAATCGCATCATATAGAGACGCTCCGCAAGTAGACATGGAACGAGCTGTCTATCAATGTGGATTTTATCGTAATAAGGCGAAAAATATTCGTGGAGCAGCAAAGATTATTATTGAAAAATATGGTGGTGAAGTGCCACAGACTATGGAGGAGTTACTTCTCATCCCTGGTGTCGCACGCAAAACAGCGAATGTCATTCTTTCAAATGCATTTCAGAAGCATGAGGGTATTGCTGTTGATACGCATGTGCGAAGATTTGCCATACGATTTAATCTGACTGATTTCAAAGACCCAAAGCGAATTGAGCGGGATTTAATGCAAATTATGCCACAATCTGAATGGTGGGGTTTTAATCATCGTTTGGTACATTATGGTAGAGATTATTGTCCTGCCCGAAAACACGATTGTATACTCCATCCTCTCACGAGTTTGTATCCACGTGCGAATACAATATGGCCTCGGGCACAGTAGTATTTGAATGACCAAGAATTGGTTCGTCAATAGTTGATACGTGCATGAGAATGGTATTATGACAATAATGGTACAGATATACGCACGTCTATCGTTTATCGAAACACTCTATACAGCAATTGTCACTTTTTCTGTTCGGATTATTGAGGCATATGTGTATGCTGATACATCTTATGATGAAGGAAATAACAGAGCAGATGTGCCTGAAATGAGGCTACTCTCTGCACCATCGACAACCACACTTCCTATGCTGGAATCAGTCGTACGTAATGAAGCTGTTTCGATGCCTATAAGTATGTATGGCATGGTAATGTATACAAAGTCTGTACATGTGCCAATTTTTAAAGATCCAACCATTGGATATGATACTCAAATAGCCACTGTTCCGTTTGGAAGTATGGTTATGGCACATGAACCACAGGGAAGATTTTATAAAGTTACGTGGAATGCAGTACAGGGATGGATGCTTCGTGATGACCTTGCTGAGCGAGCAGTTGATATTTTTCCGCATTTTGTAGAAAACGAAGAGAATCTTGTTGATAGCAAAAATACGTCACTCGTGCGTGCTCTCGTTGCTGACCCGTTTGGACTTTCTCGTTCGACACTGTCGCTCCAAGCAGGGGAGTATGTATCGTATCGTCTATGGAGACGGAGTGTTCTCATACCGTGGAATGATGTACGTCCACGAGTGCCTGGGTCATGGCATATTATCCTTCGAGGTACTCCAAATGTGCACATACACATTGCACCAAAGGTTGGTACTATCATGGAGTATATGCTTGACGCCGAGATAGGTCATGTAGCATATGTTGAAGCAGTCTTTCCCGATGAGACTATCTGTCTCTCTGAGGTAAATAATCCAGATTTTGGTATATATCACGAGAAGGAATTATCCAAAGCGGTGTGGAAGGAATACAGACCAGTGTTTATAGAAATAATATAGATAGATAGATATATATATGCAAAAAGTCGCATTTTTTGATATTGACGGAACTGTTTTCCGTTCAAGCTTACTCATAGAACTTGTTGAAGCCTGTATTCGTGAAGGTGTTTTTTCTGCGGATGCCCGAGATGGTTATGGTCACGCGTACACTTTGTGGACTAATCGTGAAGGCGAATATAATACGTATATGGAAGCAGTTGTAAAAACATTTTTAAAGTACATTCAAGGTGTGCATTACGGTATCTTTGCAGATATTGGTCGCAAGGTAGTGACAGAGCAAGGTAGGCAGACGTATCGATACACCCGTGACCTCATCAAAGATTTAAAAAGTAAAGGATATTATGTGGTTGCAATTTCACAATCGCCAAAGACCGTGCTCGATGAATTTTGTGCTTCGTATGGGTTTGATAAAGTATACGGAAGAATATATGAAATAGGACCTCGTGATTGTTTTACGGGGAGAGTGACTGAAATTGATTTTATTCAGGATAAAGCAAAGGTAGTAGAACGAGTGTTTGAAAAAGAAGGATTGTCTCGTGATGGTTCTATTGGAGTAGGGGATACTGAGAGTGATATTCCTCTTTTAGAGTCAGTAGAAATGCCTATTTGTTTTAATCCAAATAAAATATTATATACCTATGCACAAAAACAGAAATGGCCAGTGATTGTTGAACGAAAGGATGTGGTGTATACCATTTAAGCATAGTCAATATGAATGTGACGGAACGAAGGTTTATACAAACGGTGTGGAGTTATTATGAACGCCATGGAAGACGAAGTCTTCCATGGCGAAATACAAAAAATCCCTATCATATACTCGTCTCAGAAATTATGTTGCAACAGACGCAGGTGGAGCGTGTGGTTTCAAAATATGAAAATTTTTTGAAACGTTTTCCGACATTGCAAACGCTTTCGAGTGCTTCACTCGCTGATGTGCTTATTATGTGGCAGGGATTGGGATACAATCGTCGTGCAAAAATGTTGCATGAATGTGCGAAACAGATTATAGACGAGCATCATGGAAGGTTTCCTAAAAAATATGATGAACTTCTCCAATTGAGAGGGGTAGGACAATATACCGCTGGTGCAATTATGGCATTTGCACACAACAGTGCAATACCTATTATTGAAACAAATATTCGTAGTGT
>JAHFMK010000081.1 GCA_023264435.1 Candidatus Kaiserbacteria bacterium | reverse complement strand
CACGTGGATTCCCTTCGGGTTCACGATTATCACGTGCACGAAGAATTGATCCGCTCGGCATCCAATAGCTCATATAAAGACCTCATTGTTGTGTAATCCGCATAGCAACATAGCATGTGTATTACAGAGATGCAATACGAACATGGTTGCTCAAATGCTTTGTTTTTGGTAGTATCGTGTAGCCGACAGATACTAAAGTATATGTATTTATTCGAGCATACGCGCGCTTAGCTCAGTTGGCTAGAGCATTCGACTGATACTCGAAAGGTCCTTGGTTCGACCCCAAGAGCGCGCACAAAAGCACACAAAAACCACTTTTCAATAAAACGTGTGTGATTTATTGCGCCTCGCGATTTTTTTCATTGACAATTAATTCTTGATTTTCTGGTTTTACTCCCATTGTATCGATTTTTTCTTCTAATCGTTCGACACTCGTTGTAATGTTACTCAATTCACTTTGTACATTCGTGGCAAGAAAATAGGTAAATACAGCAAAACCGACAACAAGCGTCCATGCAATAATGGGAAAAAACTTCGATGACTCTAATGTGTTTTTCATATCGTTATAGTATAGCAAAGATTATGATAGTTCTGGTGCTCTCTGTGTAAGACGAAGAGTTCACACTACTCTGTATAATTTTATGCTATGATGCGAATATGAAGAGTCTGAATGATTATTTCAAAGGTAAAAAAATAACCGTCATGGGACTTGGGCTTTTAGGACGTGGTGTCGGAGATACCGCATATCTCGCTGAGTGTGGTGCAGATATTATAGTAACTGACCTTAAAACAGAAGAAGCACTTATGTCTTCACTTACACAACTTCGTGCATATAAAAATATCACGTATACTCTTGGGGAACATCGTGCGGAGGATTTTGTGGGAAGAGATATGGTACTCAAATCTGCGGGAGTGCCACTCGATTCAAAATATATTGATATCGCAAGAAAGGACGGTGCGGAAATTGCAATGAGTGGTGCACTCTTTGCTAAACTTTCTGGTATCCCTATTATTGCAGTGACAGGCACGAGAGGAAAATCAACGGTGACACACATGATTCATCATGTGCTGACGCATATGACCGAAGGCGGTAAGGTACTGCTTGGTGGAAATGTGCGTGGGATTTCTAATTTGCAATTATTGCACGAAGTGGATGGTGACGCATTAGCGGTCATGGAGCTTGATTCGTGGCAACTGCAAGGATTTGGAGAAATGAGCATGAGTCCGCACATTGCGGTATTCACTAATTTTATGGAGGACCATATGAATTATTATGGGGGAGATATGGATTTATATTTTTCAGATAAAGCACATATTTTTACGCATCAAGAGGAGAGTGATGTGTTGGTGACTACGCGTGAGGTGTTTGAGTATGCACAGCGATTTGCACGGGGGAGACATATTACGCTTGGACAAGAGGTGCGACTCGTCGATAGCTCAGTGCTTCCTGAAGATTGTGTACTTGCGATGCCAGGAGAACATAATCGACTCAACGCTGCACTCGCGACTGAAGCACTTCGAGCTACGGGACTTACTGATGAAGAGATATTTCACGGACTTGCAACATTTCCAGGTGTTCCTGGACGACTTGAGTATTTAGGAGAAAGAGATGGTGTAAAAATATATAATGATAATAATGCAACGACTCCGACTGCGGTAATGCGTGGTATTGAAGCGGTCGCTGACGGGAAGAATATTATTTTGATAGCAGGTGGTGCATATAAAGAGGTAGACCCAACACCGCTTGTGCCACTCATACAAACACATTGTAAAAAGACAATACTTCTCGCAGGTACAGGGACTGATATGCTCAAAGATAAGATTGAGTGTATGGTAGTGAAATCACTTGATGAAGCGGTGAAGGCCGCGCACGCCGTAGGCGTGCGCGGAGACGTCCTCCTCTTTTCTCCTGGTTTTGCATCATTTGGAATGTTTATTAATGAATACGATAGGAACGACCAGTTTGTAAATCTGATACATTCATATGCAACTGAGTGATATTAAAAAAGCACATTTTGTGGGAGTGGGAGGCATTGGCATGTCGGCACTTGCACGGCTCTTTGTGCAGGAGGGAAAGGAGGTGAGTGGTTCCGACAGAACACCATCAGATATTACGTCTGCACTGATGCAAGAGGGAGTACATTTTTTTGATGCACAAATTGCTTCAAATATAACTGACAATATTGATGTGGTGGTGTATACCGAGGCAATGCCATATGACCACGAAGAGCTTGTACAAGCACGTGCGTTGGGTATTACGATGCTCAATTATTTTGATGCGCTCGGCATGGTCGCAAATGAGTATTATCTTATCGCGGTTGCGGGAAGTCATGGAAAGACCACGACAACCGCAATGCTTATAGATATTTTTGAGGAAGCAGGACTCGACCCGTCGGCGATTGTGGGTTCACTGCGTTCAAAAACAAAGAGTAATTATAGAGCAGGAAAGAGTAATTATTTTATCGTTGAAGCATGCGAATATAAGCGAGATTTTTTGAGTCTTACACCTGATGTGCTCATTATCACCAATATTGAACATGAGCATGTTGACTACTATAAAAATCTTGGGGAAGTACAACAGGCATTTCGTGAGTTGGCACAGCAGGTGCGTGAGGGAGGTGTTGTCATTATGAATTTTTCTGGTAACAATATTGCTCCAATTCTTGAAGGACTCACTGTTTCTATTTTGGATTATGGAAAATATTTTAATCCACTTCGTATGCTCACCATGCCCGGAGTGCACAATCAATTAAACGCCGCCGCCGCGGTAGCGGCGGCGATATTTGCGGGAATATCTCTCACTCATGCAGATACAGCACTTGCACATTTTACGGGCACATGGCGACGATTTGAATATAAAGGAGACCGCAATGGAGCAAAGATATACGACGATTATGGACATCATCCGACTGAAATAAAAGCAACACTTGCTGGTGCTCGTGAACTCTATCCAGACCGAGAGATTACTATCGTGTTTCAATCACATACCTACTCACGCACACAGACATTGTTTACCGATTTTGTTGACGCTCTTTCAGACGCTGACCATGTTATGGTCCTTCCCATTTACGCTGCACGTGAAATTAATGAGAGTGGAGTTTCACACACGAAGCTTGTGCAGGCACTCAAAGAAAAAAATAAAGATGCAACAGCATTTGATACATTTGATGCAGTTGTTAAAGTACTCATACCAACTTTTTCAGAAAGGGATGTGGTCATTGTTATGGGTGCGGGAGATATAACCGAAGTAGCTCAGATGCTTATTGTATGAACGGAATACTTTCAATTGTAGCGACACCGATAGGTAATCTTGAAGA
>JAHFMK010000008.1:7279-12683 GCA_023264435.1 Candidatus Kaiserbacteria bacterium | reverse complement strand
GTTGCGTTTGACCCTGCCACACGATATTCAATCCACACTTTTATTTCTTTATCTTCGTTTTCCTCACCATACATACGAGCTTTTACGGGAACGTTTATCATTTCGCCCGCACCAATAGTACTTAAAGATTGTCGCTCGATTGAAATTTCTTTATTTTCATCAGACGCAGAGTGCGTTCCTTTTGGATACTCAATAATAAGTGTTACGGATTGAATGGGAACAGTGTTTTTATTTGCGATAGCCGCAGAAAACTCGTATATTCCCCCACCACCGACTGCCAATGCACCTGTTGCCGTGATTGAGATATTTTCTCCAGAAATAGTATTCCCACCCCAAAATATGATGAAGCTTGCGATAGCCGCAGAAATAATAAAGAAAATAATTCCGACAATAGCAAAAATCTTTCTATATTTTTTACGGGTATTTTTTGATGACATGGTCTCGGATGATACTTCATGTATTATCTCATGTGGTACGGGAGTAACGTGCGAGGTAGTGTGTGCAGTAACACTATCGGGGACAGGGATTTCTGTGTGTAAAACAGTAGGATTTTGTAACGTTTGTTCACGTGGAGGTATAGAATGACGAGCATTGTGTGCAAAATCTGACCCACGTGTATATAATCGTTTTCGGACTTCGTTTATTTCATCAGTATCAATCGAAGGGCGACGTGGCGGGCTTGCTGTCGCATCTGATTCATTCTTTTTTTGTGCATCTTCTTTCATGAGAAAATTATACCACGACCTTTCATAAGGGAATGATTATAACTGACTTTGTATAAGTGCATGTTCTGAGATTTTTTTAAGCTCTTTTAACGTCTCCGCAGATAGATTGGCAAGGATTTCAAAGGGGAATAGTGTCTCAAATAAATGTCTCTGCGTAGCGTCAGGGGAAACGTATCCGAGCGTATTGAGTAGTCTTATAGAAAAAACTACTTCAAGTGCCGATGCGGGAAAGATGTTTTGTTGTCCAAGTACCAACACCACGTCATCAAAAATATCTCGATGAGGGGTTTCTCCCTGCATCACTCTTCGGAGCAAAAGAATAATGTTTCGGAGGAGTGCCCGTGACTCACGGGTCGTACCGTGTGCATAGAAATTTTTGAGTGGTTCGGCACTTGCCACTCTCCATCCTGCCTTACCACGAATGAGCGTCGCCCGAATGTGCGACGCATCTTGTAATGCATATCGTTGCTTAGAACGTTCCTCGCGTACACTTTTTGCCTGCACATATACCATGCCCGCCTCTCGTGAAAAAAGAAGAATGGTTCTGTCTGCGGTATTACGATGCCAGCTTCCACAGACAAGTGCTTCTGTAATGTATGTTTGATATGCCATAGTTTTGATGTAATAGTCCGCGACCCCTTTGGGGTCGCGGACTATTACACTATACCTTCACCACTCCAAATGAATATGTAGCACCCTCAATTGTCACCGATGCACCTCCTTCATTCCCTGCAATAATTTCATGTGCACCCACCACAGCAATGAGCTCCGGTTCAAATCCTGCAATGAGTGCTCTGAGTGCATCATCCACCACGAGTATCACACGGTCTTTGGGATTGAGTCCCATATTTTTCCGTGTATCCTGCACGGCGCGCATAAGCTCACGAACGTCGCCTTCACGTTTGAGTTCTGGAGTAATGATGATATCCAAAACAGGAAAAGGTTCACGTGCATCAAATAAAACTGTTTTTACATTAACCTCGTCTTTTATAAGTGCCTCGTATTCACTTCCTGTTGAAACATTGATAGTAATACTATTGAGTGGTTGCCGTACTTTTATATTTGCTTTTGCTCGTGCTTCAAGTGACTTTGTAACAATCTCACGTGTGCGTTGCATCTCCGTCACCAGTACTCCATCCACCTCCCCACCTTCTGGCCATGTACTCAGATGCACACTTTCTGCATCACTCTCCTCTCGAACACGGAGAAAAAGATATTCTGCATAAAACGGCATCACTGGTGCCATTACTTTAGCAAGCTCACGCAAAATAAAGCGAAGTGTCGCGAGCGCGAATGCTTTATCTTCCCTATTTTCACCTTTCAATCGGTCGCGCGAGCGACGCAAATACCACACTGACACATCATCAATAAAGTCAGTGAGCGGTCGCGTTGCTTTATCAAGCTCATACTTTTTGTATCCATTCGTTGCTTCAGCAATCACATAGTTGAGACGTGCAATTACCCATCGGTCAAGTACGTGTGGTGAATCCGTGCCCGCATGTGTACCATCGGCAAACATCTCATACATTGCAAGAACATTGTGCAACCGTCCAATATTCTTTCGTTGGAGTTCAAGAACCTCCTTTTCTGAAAAACTGAAATCTTCTCCACGTACGACTGGTGATGTAAGGAGGTACATCCGTACCGCATCTGCACCGATACGATGAACGAGCTCCATGGGGTCTGGATAATTTTGAAGTGACTTTGACATTTTCTTTCCATCTTCGGCAAGCACCAACCCGTTCACAACCACCTGCTCATAGGGAGATTTTCCAAAAAGTGCCGTCCCCAATACAATAAGTGAATAAAACCACCCACGGGTTTGATCAAGACCTTCGGCAATAAATTGTGCAGGAAAACCAATACCTTTTTCTGGGTTAAATGTCTCCAGATTTTCAAATGGATAGTGGTTTTGTGCATACGGCATTGCACCCGACTCAAACCAGCAATCAAACACATCAGGTACTCGCACAAGCCGCGTGCCATCAGTATCAACAAGCACATGGTTGTCTATATATGGACGATGAAAATCAAGTACGTAGATATCGTTATGCGGAAGTGGTGTAAAAGGGACTTCAATGAATTCAGCATTTTTCATATATCCTTCATTTCGTATTTCCATAGCTCTTTGCATATCTGCACCCTCTGCAACACTTCGAAAGGCAAAGGTTGAGCTTGCGTGTCCTACTACAAGAATAGTTTTATCTTTATAGGTATGCTCAATATCGTATAAGAAATCACCGACACGCTTCATGACATGTGTACGATTTTCAATACCATCAATTTCTTTGGTAAATTTTTCTTCCTGCGTAACAAACTGTGCCTCATACTCTTCCCATGTTTTGCCTTCAAGTCCAATACCAGTTTGAAGCTCAAACATACGTTCATCAGTATGTATCCGGTCACTCGATATCCCAAGCTCCTTCGCAATTATTTCTGCAGTCTGTCGTGTTCGTTGCATTCCTGAATGGATAATGACATCAATCTTTTTATCTCTGAGTTTTTGTGCAGATTCAATACATTGTGCTTCACCATTTTTTGTCAGTGGATTTTGTTCATCAGCAATTGAGTCAATAATTCCTTGAACATTACTCTCTGCTTCTGCATGACGCATAAGAAGATACGTATTCCCAGACTTTGGCACATATACCTGCATGTCTTTGAGTGATCCGAATATTTTGTATGCACCTGTTGTTGGATTTTTCCAAATTGGAAGCGGTGCACCCCAGTACCGTTGTCTTGAAACAGCCCAATCGCGGGCACCTTCAAGCCATCGCCCAAAGCGATTGGTTCCCACATGTTCAGGTACCCATTGTACCTTTGCATTTTCTGCTACAAGCTTGTCTTTAATATCGGTCACACGAACAAACCATGAGGTTGTTGCATAATTGAGGAGCGGTGTATCACATCGCCAACAATGCGGATAGCTGTGTGTGATATTTTCTTTTTTGAAGAGTGAACCATGCTCTTTGAGATACTTCACCATTTCAATATCGGCATCGAGATGTGAGACCTCTGCATTCTCATCGTCTTTTGGTTTGACCAACTGTCCTCCAAAATGTGGTACAAAATCTTTGAAGCGACCATTCTCATCCACATGATGCATCACTGGCACATCTTCTCGCTTTGCGAGCTCCATATCTTCCTCACCGTATGCGGGTGCAATGTGTACCGCTCCTGTGCCTTCAGTACCCACTTCTACATAGTCTGCATGGTAGATTTTCCACGCATTTTCTTTGTTCGCAAATTCTTGTTTTGTAAATGTTTCAAAGGGTGGTTTGTATGATTTTCCAATGAGGTCATCTCCTTTTATTTCTTCAATGACTTCGTACGTGTCGGTACTGAGTTGTGTGAGCCGTCCTTTTGCAAGAATAACGAATTCATCTTTTTCATCATCGGAGACACGCACTTTCACATACTCAATATCCTTATGAACCGCAATTGCCATATTGCCAGGAAGCGTCCAAGGGGTTGTTGTCCAGATAAGGAGTGACGTGTCGGTCACTGCATCTGCATCATCAAGAAGTGGCATCTTCACCGTCACAGCAATATCTTTGATATCCTTGTATCCCTGATTGACTTCAAAGTTTGAAAGTGTTGTGCCACACCGCGGACAGAGATGCATTGTTTTAAATCCTTCATATACCAATCCTTTTTTGTTGAGCTCAGAAAATACCCACCACACCGACTCCGTGTATGTTGAATCCATCGTACGGTAATCATCCTCCATATCCACAAAACGCCCCATGCGTGGGACGACTTGCTTCCAATCGTCTGCATATTCCAACACTGCTTCACGTGCCGATTCATTAAATTTCTGTACGCCAAGCGCTTCAATGTCACGCTTCGTTGCAAGCCCAAGACGTTTTTCAATAATATTTTCAAGTGGCAGTCCATGACAATCCCACCCCCACTTTCGCTGTACGCGATACCCATTCATTGTCCAAAATCGTGGAATTGCATCTTTAATGGTTCCTGCAAGAATGTGTCCATAGTGTGGCGTCCCTGTTGCAAACGGAGGTCCATCATAAAAAACAAAATCACCGACAGGTGTTTTGCCCGCAGGTGTTTCTACGCTTTTATTAAAAATATTGTTCGCTCGCCAAAATGCAAGTATTTCCTCTTCACGTTGAACAACATCACTTTTTTCTGTCACCTGTGCATCCACTAACACGGTTGTGTCTCGATTGTATTCTTTTTTCATAGTTATGGTATAGCCCGTTCACTTTTGACATAATTTGTCATATTGACCGTACTATATATGTATATCAGACATAATAATAATGTATGCATATCAGGCATACCGAAGTACTATATCATAAAAAAAAGTTCATGCGCACGCTTTACCGAGGACCGTCCTCAGAAAAGCGTGTAGTACTTTCATATCGAGATATTTTTTAGCTTGTGACTTCCAGCGATTTCCATAAGGAATAGGAAATCGGGAAGGAAATTCGCAATAGTCGCTACGCTCGTTTGCTCATTTCACATCCTCTCAGGTGCTTTGATACCGAGTGCCCAGAGACCGTTTTTGAGGGTGATGCGGACTGCGGTTGCGATCGCAAGTTTGTAGGGAGCATACTCATCATTCGTATCAATAATTTTTTCGTGAGCATAAAAACTATTAAATTCACCCGCGAGTTTTGTGAGGTATACCACAAGATGGTGCGGTGCTCGTTCCG
>JAHFMK010000008.1:0-7179 GCA_023264435.1 Candidatus Kaiserbacteria bacterium | reverse complement strand
GCAAGTTTGTAGGGAGCATACTCATCATTCGTATCAATAATTTTTTCGTGAGCATAAAAACTATTAAATTCACCCGCGAGTTTTGTGAGGTATACCACAAGATGGTGCGGTGCTCGTTCCGCTTGTGCTTTGCATATTACTTCTGGAAATTGGTAAAGGGTACGTTCAACTTCATAGAGCATACTTGGTGCGTGTGTCGTCGTAGGCGTCATACCTATCTCCTTCGCTTTCGCTTCGGTGGATGCGATACGTGCATGTGTATACATGAGGTACGGACCTGAATCACCTTCAAGTGAAAGTGCTTGTGCCTTATCAAAGACAATGTCAGTGCCGATTGACTGGCGAAGAATTTGATATTTAAGTGCACCGACTGCAACCATTTCAGCAAGCTCTGTGATATTGTCTGCACGACTCGTAGAGGCACGCTCGCGTGCCTCTGCTTCCAACTCTGCGAGAAACGACTCACCCGTAAGGACATTTCCTTTTCGTGATGACATCTTCCCCGTCGTGAGGGTAAGAAATCCTGTTGCAATATTTTCTACCACACGACTTCGCGCTTCTTTGAAGACATCACGAAGTGCACAAATAAGCACCTTGAAATATTCTCGTTGCTCACCACCTGTCACCACAAAGTACTGTGTCCACGTTGGATATTTTTTTTGCTTCAATACAAAATTTCCTAAATCTTTTGCTTCATATGTCGGCAGTCCTTGTGAGTTGAGAAAAACACGAGTATGGAGCCCATGTTTTTCACCACGATAAATAACCGCACCGTCACTCTCCTCAAAAACGTCTCCCATATTCGCACGCACCGTTTCTACCCCAAGAGGACTTGCTTCACTTTCCAAAATTTGTATATCAAATGAAGTGCCGAGTTTGCGACATAATTCGGTAAAATGTCTTTGTGATGTTTCGATACCCTGTGCGCGCAGTGCCATGAGTGATGCATCATCACCGGCATACAGTGAACGGTTGACTGCTTCAATTTCATGCTTTGCGTCTGGGTCATGTTCGTAGGCTTCATTTCCAATACGGTATGCTTCCCCTATCTGGTTGATATCCTGAGGGTCACCCTTTGTATGTTGGAGTCCCCACACTCCTTTCGCAACAGTAAGTCCTATGTCTGAAGGATAGTTGACGCGATGAAGGATAGCTCCGCCCGCCTCGAAGAGGCGGGCGGTTGATTCCCCCACAATATTCCCCACAAGATTACCAATATGCAATGGTTTAAAAAGATTTGGGCTTGTATACTCAAAAATAATCTCTTCGTTGCGAAGCGAATTATTGTTCCCCCATGTGTCGGAATGTATAAAGATATCCGTGATTTTTTCTCCGAAAAAATCACGAGAGAGATGGAAATTTATAAAACCTGGTCCTGCAATCTCAATCTTTGCAACCTGCGAAATAGTACCGTTAAGCTCCGCGAGAAATTGCTCCGCAATTTCTCGCGGACTCTTCCCCACCTTCTGTGCACACACCATCGCCACATTTGTTGCGTAATCACCATGCATTACATCAGCAGGATGTTCAATCGAAAAAGCGACGTCCTCAATGTTGAGTTTTTCTAACACATCTTTAATTGCCTTTCTGAGGACTGGTTCCATATGTCAAAACAATATACTACATTGCATTGAAATACAAAACTCTTTGTTTCTTTAAAAACGAAACCACATATGATGTTGCGAACAACATTCACTATTCAGTCCTTGTCACAAGCTTCGCTCGTACGCCTGACGCAATCGTAAACGTTTCCTTTCCAATCACTTGTCCTCGTGCCGTCTCTACAGTACATCGCCATACTCCTTCATGATACCCCGTAATTTTACTATACCCTCTATATCCCTCATTTCTACCACCTTGGATAGCATAGGGTATATATGCGTATGTCTTCCACATCTGTTTTGTATCATCGTAATACTCCCACCGATGAAAAACCTCTACTGCGAGACGACTCGGTGCAAAAACTGATGAATAGCAAAATACTGATTCTCCTTCTGTATAATGAAAGATATCATCTGCTTTTAAATACCATTTCCACCATGCGGGTTTTTCGTATGTCAGCGTATAGATGCCACTTGTTTTATCTAATGCGACAGCGTGGTACACACCCATCTCTTTAAGTGATAATGGTATTGGAGGAATGATATTGGCAAAGTATAGAAAATTCATCATCACATAAATGAGTCCAATTATGAAAACAACATTGCGTTTTTGTAGCTGAATAAAATTTGGTACTATTTTTTCAATAATATGAAAAAATGTGTACATAATAAAAAGTGTCAATCCTCCACTCATAAGAAAGATTGAGGGGCCCATCTTTCCAAGCACAACAGGAACAATGAGGATCATGTATGCAAAAAGTCCAATAAAAAAAATAGTGATATTATATACGAGACGACTTTGTCTATTTTTAATTGTCTCATTACCATAAATCACAGAGAGTATCATGAGTAAGAATGGCCAACTATTTAAAAGTGAGCCACTCCGACCAAAAAAAATAAGCATCCCTGAGAGAAGTCCACCAAACGCATATTGCATAATGATTGGTGCCCATCGTTTGAAAAATATATTTACATTCTCATAAAATCGCTCTGCAATGCTTGCGTACAGCACTATGATTGAAAGCATTGCAATGAGCACATAGCTTGAAAGAACAATGTTATCAAATAGTCTATCAACTCGAGTAAGGGTGAGGTTATCAAAAATAAAACCTAACACAAAAGCAACGGTGAGCCAGTGTTGTTTCGCATGATGTTTGATTTTTTTATGGAGTTGTGGTTTTGTTTCCATATATCATATATTGTACCGTATATATGTGTGCAAAAAAATAATAATACCCCGCGGAAGCAACGCTTCCGCGGGGTATTATTATTTTTTTGCACTACACAAACACTTCAGGCACTGGAAACTTGAGACACAATGTTTCAATTTCATCACGCAATGTTATTGCATGGACATCATCAGTAATTGTTTTTAGTCGCTCTACCATAATTTCTGCAACACGAGTTGCTTCTCCTTCTTTCATATTACGTGTCGTCATTGCAGGTGTGCCGAATCGAATTCCTGATGGGTCAAGTGCAGAACGCGTCTCATCAGCAATCATATTTTTATTAAGCGTAATCCCTATTGCATCAAGTGCTACTTCTGCTTCTTTCCCCGAAATACCGAGTGAACCAAACACATCCGCAAGAATAAGGTGATTTGACGTACCGCCACCGAGCATACGAATCTCTGCATTTTTGAACACAACTTCCATTGCTTTTGCATTCTTTAGAATCTGTCCTGCATACACTTTAAAACCATCTGTCATCGCCTCGCCAAACGCCACCGCCTTTGCCGCAATCACGTTCATATGTGGTCCTCCTTGTAGTCCAGGAAATACTGCCTTATTTATTTTTTTTGCAATATCTTCATTTTCTCGTACGAGTATCATGCCACCACGAGGACCACGAAGTGTTTTGTGTGTCGTTGTCGTAATAACATCAAACCCATCGTCAAACGGATTTCGTGCCACTCCACCCGCGATAAGTCCTGCAATGTGTGCCATATCGGCAACAGTGTATGCTCCCACCTCACGAGCAATTGATACAAACTCTGCATAATCAAGCTCACGACTATACGCTGAGAACCCTGCGAGGATTATTTTTGGCTTGTGCTCACGTGCCATCTGTCGTAAATGCTCATAATCAATCTCGCCCGTATTCACGTCTTTCATTTTATATCGCACAAAGTTAAATACTTTGTTGATAGAGGTCGTAGGATGTCCATGTGTAAGATGTCCTCCGTGCGAAAGGTCCATTCCAAGAACCGTATCGCCAGGTTCTAAAAGTGCAAAATACATTGCCACATTTGCAGGTGCGCCTGAAAGGGGTTGCACATTTGCATACTGACAATTAAATAATTTCTTTGCACGGTCGATAGCGATATTTTCAATACTATCTGTGTATTCCTGTCCACCATAATATCTTCGACCTGGGTATCCCTCAGAATATTTGTTCGTAAACACTGAACCGTTTGCTTCCTTCACTGCTCGCGATACATAATTTTCACTTGGGATAAGTTCCAAACCTCTTTGTTCGCGTATTTCCTCTCCCATAAGGGCATCAAATACTTCTTTGTCCTGACGCTGTATGTAATTATAATTGTGCATATTAAAATTCTTAGGAATAAATAATTTTTGAGTATGCGGTCGTCATATCATGGTATATGGTTCGATTATGATTTTTTTGTATCTGTAAATCCACCGATATTTGCAATTGGTGCCTTAATTGCATCATGCGATTGATAATTTGAAAGTGTAATGTCCTCTGCGGTAAATGTATCAATATCATCAATTGCAGGATTGAGGGTAACTGTTGGAAATGGAAAGGGTTCGCGAGTGAGTTGTTCTTTTACCTGTTCAAAATGATTTGAATAAATATGCACATCACCAAGAGTATGCACGAACTCTCCAGGAGGTATTTTGGTTACGTGTGAGACCATGAGCAAAAGCAATGCGTAGCTCGCGATGTTAAATGGTACACCAAGAAAAAGGTCACCTGACCGTTGATAGAGTCCGAGATTGAGCTTACCGTTTGCAACCTGAAACTGAAACATGGTGTGACAAAATGGTGGCACATGTGACTTCTGTCCCTCAGATGCCATCTCATAAATAAAATCTGGATTCCATGCACTCACCACATACGATTTTCTATCGGGTTTTGTTTTTAGTCCGTTGATTGCCCACCCAAGCTGATCTATATCACGACCATCTTTTGCTGGCCACTTCCGCCACATTCTTCCGTAGATAGTAATGAGCTCTCCCCACTTTACCACAAACGGGTCATTTGCGGGGAGTGTTGTGAGCAGTGCGATAAATGCATCTTGTGTCATTCCTTCATGCTCTGCTTTCTCAGCATCCGTTGCCCACATCTGAAAATGTTTCCATGCCCATTCATCCCAAATATGATTGTTGACATCAAGCAATGGTTTGATGTTGGAACTTCCTGAAAGAAACCACAACAACTCTGTCACAATCCCCCGCCAAAATGTTTTCTTTGTGGTCAGAAGTGGAAAACCCTCACTCATATCAAATCGCATTTGTCGCCCAAAGACTGAGCGTATAAAGGGTGGTTTCTCCCCTCTCTGCGCGTACTCCGCCAACACCACATCATTAAAAAACAATTCTTTATCTGCACCATTTTCGAGAATGTCTTTACACAAATCAAGATATTGATATTCAGGATGTCTTTTCATAATTATTTTTTCTTTAACTTTCCTTTCTGTGTCGTTTTTCTCTTCGAGAGAGGTCCAGATTTTGGAGGAACATATCCAGCAATATTATTAAGATGATACCGTCCCACGGTTTTATAGCTTCGTTTTGTGTGCGAAGAAAGAGTCGTAAATGTCAGCTGTGCAATAAGCATATGTGGACGAAGAATTATCGGTACATTATTGAGATTACACAACTCGAGTGCAATATTGAGGAAATGTCCCGGATTCACGATACTCGCTGAATTATGCACAATGAGTCCAATTCGTGCGAGACTTGATTTTCCATTCACCTCAATAAGAAATTCATCAGAACCAAATTTTTCTTTTGAATATCCAAGAATACTCACTCCTGGATGAAGAACGAACTCCTGTCCATCTGCAACCTCAACCGTCTGTGTTTTAGGGAATACGCCACGTTCAATATCAATAAACGATGCTGTGTGTGGTTCATTCACAATAAATGTATTACTCAATCGTATATCGTATGATGCAGGTTGTAATTGCTTTTCTGTAAATGGCGTGAGTGTAATTATTCCACTCTCTACTCCTGCTTTTATATCTTTATCTGAAAGAAACATATCTGTTGTTATACGATAGTAAATGTTTTGTCTGTACCATAATAATCTTTCCAATTCGCATTGTAATATGCAAACATGCGTTCAAGACGATCTTGCGGGAGCTCGGCTACGCCGAGCTCCCGCATCAACGCATCAAGCTCTGCACGCACATCGGCAAGCGAAAGCTCATCGTTCACCACCTTCTCAAATTCTGCAAGGTAACCATACCCTGCATTCTTATCAATGCAAATATTTATCCCTTTATAATCGTACTCTTCTCGTTCGCGTGACCATTTTGCCTGATACACCAAACCAACATCGAGCACACATGCATCAAGGGCATCAAGTGTAATTGTAACAGGTTCCTCAAACTCAAGACGGGATACTGCATTGGAACTTGTCCCTTCATCAACTGAGGCTTTTACCACAAGAAGTACCGTGTCGTCCTTTTGTCGTGTACGCACTGAAAAATTCTTTCCCTTTTCGGCAATATGTTGAAATTTCTCTTTGGCGTCATTTGCAAAAAGATGTTTTGTCTTTTCGAAAAGGTCACTTAGGTTTCCATCAATAAAATAATGGTTGCGTTGTGTATGACTGGTGGTACACACACAGCTCTTGTCCATCTCACACATTTTTTGTTTGAGTGCATCTGCATATTTTTTTTCTCCGAGAAGACTTTTTATTTCAATTTCATACTGTGACATAAAAACTATTATACAGTACAAAAACGGCGTCTGTCCAAAAGACAAACATTTGCTCTTGTGTCATAATCATTACTATATGGAATACGTACAAAAGCCACTCATTAGTATCATTGCAGCTATTGGTAAAAACCGCGAGATTGGAAAAGGAAACGAACTCATTTGGAGAATTTCTCCTGATTTACAGCGAGTGAAGGCACTTACCACAGGTCATCCAATTATTATGGGACGACGTACGTATGAATCAATAGGACGACCGCTTCCCAATCGAACCAATATTGTGGTGTCACAATCATGTACCGTAATTGAAGGGTGTGTCGTTCTGCCATCACTCACTGAAGCACTTGCATATGCTCGCACCATTGAAACAGATGAAATATTTTTATTTGGTGGTGCTCGTATCTATAATGAAGCAATTCCGCTTACAAATAGACTCTACCTCACGCTTATAGACGCCGAAGATGCTGAAGCGGATGCCTATTTTCCTCCGTATGAAGCATTTTCAAAAAAGATATCGGAGGAACAGCATCCAGAGCATCTACCTCCCTACACATGGCTTACCCTTGAACGATAGAATACTCATACGTCTCAAATTTTTCTCAATACACATATTACTAATCATATATTTAACAAAAAACCACGCGCCTTCGGCGCGTGGTTTTTTGTTA
>JAHFMK010000080.1 GCA_023264435.1 Candidatus Kaiserbacteria bacterium | reverse complement strand
GTATTTTTTGTGCATATATAACATGTATCTTACCCTATATAAGACGCTTTTGGCGAATATTCCTTACTCAACAGAAATTGAATATCGGGTATTGTATTCTAATAATTATATGGTATACATTAATCGGTAGTTTCTTTTCATACAGTTCTTCAACCAAAGGATAAATGATGAACAAGAAGATTGGATATAATGTGACGAAGCTTGAATCGGTTCATGCACGCATTGTTCAGCTTTCACAAAACTATAAAAAATCAACGATCACTGCAAGGCTTTTGGACGGAAAGCTTTTGGTTACGGCAGAGCTCCCGGATAAAAGTTTCTTTAGTGCAGTTCGCACTGCTATCATGAAAGCGGCGAAATACTCGCAAATAAAACACAAACTGAACCTCAATGAAAAATTGTCAGATGACAATCAGTTGTTGACCATTACCTTCTCACGGTAATTCGTTTACAGAGATGAATGTGTATGATGCTCCTCAAAACGGTGACCGTATGGTCACCGTTTTTTTATTTTGAACTTTGTATCAAATCATTTTCATCATATACTGACAGTATGCGACATCGAAAAAAGAAACACTCAGGTAAGAAAGTACACATATCTTTTATGTCCCGAATGCAAAAACTCTACACACATATCTCTACACCACGATATATAACAACACAAAAGGCGCTCGGTGAGACACCACTTGTTGCTACCGAACGTCTGCGAAGGGAGCGACATATTCCACACACAACTCCGCTTGCATACGCAGGCCGTCTCGACCCAATGGCAACAGGAACACTACTCATCCTTGTCGGTGATGAATGTAAAAAGCAAACCAAATACCATGCACTTGATAAAGTGTATACCGTTGAATTACTTATAGGAATACATTCTGATAGTGGAGATGTACTAGGAATAGTGTCTGCGTGCGCACCACAGATATTGACCATGCAGAATGCACGAAATGTGTGTGATACGCTCATTGGCAACATTACACTTCCCTATCCACATTTTTCTGCAAAAACGGTTCAGGGAAAACCGCTTCATACGTGGACACTTGAACATCGACTTCATGAGATTGACTTGCCTATAAAGGAATCAACTCTCTATACTCTTACCGCAACATCACTGAAACTGATTACAAAAAATAACCTCTTGAAAAGAGTATATGAAAAGATTGCATCAATACCCGAAGTCCGTGACACCAGAAAACAGCTTGGTGCAGATTTCAGACGAACAGATGTTCGGAAAACATGGGATATCATCGACCAATCAAATGTCGAAACATATCAGATACTTTCGTTTACCTGTACCGTATCATCTGGAACGTATATGCGTTCATTAGCGGAAAAAATTGCACAAGAGCTCGGCACCTGTGGACTTGCACTCTCAATTCACCGTACCACCATTGGAAAATATAGGCCATTATGGGGTACGTGGGGTATATGGACTAAAAAATACTAATGCTTAAAATTTGTTGACTAAATAAGCCTTATCTGATAATATCTCAACACTATGTCACAAACAAACCTCATAAAGCTTGTCTCAGTTGGCGACGCACAAGGCGTTGGGAAGGGTCATACCTATTACACACGAAAAAACAAAAAGAAATTGGCAGAAAAGAAATTTTCTTTCAAAAAATTTAATCCTATCGCTCGAGCACACACTCTCTACAAAGAAAAGAAATAAAAAAACTGGGCTGAAAAGCCCAGTTTTTTTATTTCTTTTCTTTCATGTCTTGTGCAGAATCATACGTCCCCATCTGGGCCATACCATTCATCTTGACTCGATGTAAAAGCACTTTTTGTGCAGTGCTGATATTTTCTGGCTTCCCTTGCCATGTCACAAGTACTGGCTCCTGAATCGCACGTGAATATGAAAAAGTAAGAGGCCATGCTTGTTTTCCATATGATGCAATTGCCTGCAAATTTTCAGTTGCTCGTTTTGGTGTTTGTCCACCAGAGAGAAATACAATACCGCCCACCTCACGAGGGACAGAAAGTTTAAATGTTCGTAATGTTGCGGTAGCGACCTCATCGGTCGTTGATTGGTCTTTATATGCATCACCCGCAAGGACCATACTTGATTTTAGTATGAGACCCTTCAAATCGACACGGTACTTCTTAAGTGTACTAAAAAGAATATTCAATGTACGAGTCGTAACCTCCTCAGCAATTCCAATAGAATGTGTTCCTGGAAAAAGTACCTCTGGCTCAACCATCGGCACAATACCATTCGCTTGTGCAATAAGTGCATATTCTGCCATGCGTACAGCATTGAGTTCCAAAGCCTCGTTGGTAGGTATATTCTCACCAATAGTAATGACTCCCCGCCATTTTGCAAAGCGAGCACCAAGTGCGTAATATTCTTTGAGGCGTGTATCAAGATTATCGAGGCCTTGTGTGACCATTTCTCCTTCAAATTCAGGAATAGGATTAGTACCAAGGTCTACTTTAATCCCAGGTACAATACCACGAGCTACCAGTACATCAGCAAACGGAATTCCTGCGTCAGTACTCTCGCGAAGTGTTGAATCATATAAAATAACTCCTGATAAATATTCTTCAATTCCTGGAGCGGTAAATAATATTTCTCGAAAATCCTGACGGTTTCCTGTTTGATTGGGAAGGTTTGCAATGGCCAAACGCTTTCCCGCTGTTGCATCACTTTCATCTGCTGCAAGTATTCCTTTTCCGCTTTGCATGAGCTGAGCTATGGTTGTATATAAATCAGTATTATTTCGCATACACTGACAGTGTACCATGGAGCGGTATAAACATTCGAGTCTATACACACGCCAAACCTAAACACGTAATTTCCATCCTTTCTGAAAAAGTACGACAACGAGTACAGCAAGTATAGTAAGTAAACCAAAAGTGACTCCTGCACCAACAAATAAATTCCCTTCATGGATTCCAATCATTGAACCACGAACACCATCAACGAAGTAGAAAAATGGATTGATGAGTGTAATGTTTTTTACCATCACTGGCAACATCGTGATTGAGTAAAAAATACCTCCAAGATACGTGAGTGGAGTAATTACAAACGTATTCAATACAGAAAGCTCTTCAAAATCTTCAGCCCAGAGTGCAACAATAATTCCCAAAAGTGAAAAAATGCCAGCGACAGCACTCACATAGAGAATGAACATAACGGGATTTGTCAATGTCACCGCACCAAAAAGTATTCCGACAATTAAAATGAGTATCGCTACCATAAGTGCTCGTACAATTGCTCCGAGCATAAAGCCAAATATCATTTCAATGTATGAGAATGGTGTAATAAGTATTTCTTCAATACCCTTGGTAAAACGAGCCATATACAAGGAACTTGCACTTGATGCAAATGAAGCATTAATAACACTCAAGGTGAGAATAC
>JAHFMK010000079.1 GCA_023264435.1 Candidatus Kaiserbacteria bacterium | reverse complement strand
TGGGAAGCACTTGTTGCCACAGAATTGCTTCTCCACACCAACACGGGTCTTGGTCCATTCTTTTCAAGTTTTTCAGATAATACAAGTATGACACTTTTTGGTGTTCTTATTTTCCTTTCAATCATTTTTGCATTAAATAAATTCATATGGCTTCCATTACTCGAAAAAAGTCATAGACTGATTGAAATATAATTATGAGTATTCCTGTCATCACTATTAAAGACCTTACAAAAATCTTTCCGAAGAAAGAAGGACGAAGACGTGTTGAGGCATTGAAGAATGTCAATCTTACCGTACATGAAGGAGAATTTTTGATATTGCTTGGACCTTCGGGATGTGGTAAATCTACCCTCCTCCGTATTATGGCAGGACTTGACACCCACACAGGAGGACATCTTACGTTTGACACCAACTACAATCCGCAAAAAAGTAGTTTTGTTTTCCAAAACTTTGCCATACTTCCATGGCTCACTGTTGCACAAAATATCTCACTAAATCTCATTGGTAATAAAGTACCACAAAAAGAACAGGATGAGAGGGTGAAGCATATCCTCAATGTGTTTGAACTCACCACATTTAAAGACAGATTTCCTCATGAACTTTCAGGTGGTATGAAGCAACGTGTTGGTCTTGCACGAGCATTTGTCATAAACCCACAAACTATATTTTTGGATGAACCATTTTCTGAACTCGACTTTTTTACCGCTCAAAATCTTCGACAGATACTTCTCACACTATGGGAAACACAAAAGACAACAGTGGTAATGGTAAGTCATTATATTGATGAAGCAGTACTTCTTGCCGACCGCATCGCTGTTTTTTCAGGCAGACCAGGCACCATTAAAACCATTATTACGAACGAGCTTCCTCGACCTCGTAAAGCACGTTCTGCTCCATTTTTTGCAGTTGAAGATACGCTACTCAAATATCTTAGTGATGAAAAACATATCATTTAGTGTTCAAGGTGTTCTACAATTTCTGAAAATAACACTGCCCCTTCACGAAGCAAAGTAATGGTGCTGTCATGCACCTCAATAACGGTTGACGGTGTTCCTCTGCGAATACCATCATCGTGTATTATATCTATCATAGTTTTCTGTTCACCAAACTGTGCAAGGATTTGAGAAACTGTCTCTTCAGTTTGCATACCACTCACATTTGCACTTGTGCAGGTAAGTGGTGCATTATACTGCTCCATAAAATCATGAATGACCTTTTGAGCAAAAATATCACTACTGATGCGAAAGCCAATTTTTTGTGTGGACGAGAGATGTAGAGGTACTGCATTATGTTTGAGAGGAAGAACGAGCGTGAGGGGACCCGGCAAAAATCGCGAAGCGATTTTTGCCGTTTGCTCATGTACGTCAGCGTACCGTTCAATATCAGCATAATCCCGCACCAACCAACTTACTGCCTTTTTTTCATCCCGTGCTTTTAATGTATAGAGACGCTTCATAGCATCAGCATCAAACGCATTGACGCCAAGTCCATACACTGTTTCAGTGGGATATAAAATAATGGGACTCATGTGTATGAGCATAAGATATATTGCACATAGGAGCAAGAGAAAGGCCGACACCTTCGGTGTCGGCCTTTCTGTCCATCTACTCCTCTTCGTCCTTCAAAAATCCTCCCGCTTGATGTTTCCAGAGACGTGCATACATCCCCTTTTTATGTACCAACTTTTGATGTGTTCCATCTTCCACAATCTTTCCTTTTTCTAGTACGATAATTCTATCCATTTCACGCAAAGTTGAAAGTCGGTGTGCGATTGCAATTACCGTCTTTCCTTCCATAAGTACATGAAGTGCTTTCTGTATTGCCACCTCACTTTCGCTATCGAGCGCACTCGTCGCTTCATCGAGTATAAGAAGAGGTGCATTTTTGAGCATTGCTCGGGCAATAGCAATTCGCTGTTTTTGTCCACCAGAAAGTTTCACACCACGCTCACCCACCATCGTGTCATACCCATGTGGAAGCGACATAATAAATTCATGTGCTTCTGCTTTCTGTGCAACATCTTCAATTTCTTCCTGTGTTGCATCTGGTTTTCCATATATAATATTTTCACGAATGGTTCGGTGAAAAAGTGACGGCTCTTGTGGTACGACTGCAATATGCTCACGGAGTGAGTTCTGTGTCACCTCAGCAATATTTTGTCCGTCAATACAAATAGAACCACCCTCAATATCATGCTGTCGAAGCAAGAGTGATACAAAAGTGGTTTTCCCCGCACCACTCTGCCCTACAAGCCCCACTCGTTCGCCTGCTTTGATAATGAGATTAAATCCATCAAAAATTGCGGTGCTCTCTTCATAAGTAAAGCGTACATCGCTCCAGACAATTTCTCCCTTTGGTACTATCAACGCCTGTGCACCAGGAACATCTGTTACTTCATAGTCAATGACAATATCAGCAAGACCCTCCTGTATATCACCATATCGGCGAATAAAGCCATTCATGTTGTTTCCAATAAATACGAGAGTACGTTGCATACTCATCATGAGTGTCGTTATCATCACCAAGTCACCCGTGGTAATAGTCTTTGCAACCCAGAGTTTCACTGCGACAATAATGATAATTGCTTCAAAAATAACGATAATAACATTATTGATGGAAAGTCCCCACTCACTAATACGCCAC
This sequence comes from Candidatus Kaiserbacteria bacterium, assembly GCA_023264435.1. Taxonomy (GTDB): domain Bacteria; phylum Patescibacteriota; class Minisyncoccia; order Phycocordibacterales; family UBA918; genus Damh-18. Next base: position 773 of record JAHFMK010000079.1, on the reverse strand, counting down.
TGTCGTACATTGAGTTTCCGCATAATATGTATCTGATTGGCGAACCGCACTTCTTCTTCGTGTGTACGAGAAAACTGTCGTACCACAGACATATTGGTAATGGCGTCTACTGCATATCCTCGTGCTTTGGTGGATTGCTCAGAAAATGTCACCACATGCTTTCTTCGATACATAACCAAATATATATTGAGTGGTATCAGAATAAGAATAAGGAGGAGAAATATCCCTGCAGAGAGGGTACTTGTAGATGCGAGGAAACCAAGCGTCAAAAAAATAGAAATAATGGTGGAATAATAATTCCACACAAATGCCTCAGCGAGTGACTGCGTTCCTTCACTTGCGTGTGTTACTTTGCTCGAAAGTGATCCTGCAAATCTATTTGAAAAATAGGAATGACTGTGTTTTACCAATTGTGCAAAAAGAGTCTGATATGCCGTTGCGTTCAAACGGGTAACCCATTCAAGACCCATAAATCCTGCAAAACGCCAATTCAGAAAGGTAAACGCAACAATACACGGATATACAATAGCCCAAAACCAAAGTGTGTGTGCTGTTGCACCACCATCGAGTATCTTTTGTGCAGTATCAATAATGGATTTAAAAATAAAAGGTATGCTCGTACTACATATCTCAGCAAACGTAACAGCAATGAGTGCCACATAAAAATATTTTTTATGTGGTTTTGAAACAAACCACATAAATCGCAATGGTGTTTTGGGTATAAGCGCAGTGTGCTTTTGGTGTTCAATCATATATTAAACTGGTTAAATGAA
>JAHFMK010000078.1 GCA_023264435.1 Candidatus Kaiserbacteria bacterium | reverse complement strand
GGCTTGTGATTGTGGGGAATGGTCCACTTCGCACACAATTTGAGAAGCAGGCAATTGCACTCGGATTACAAAATCAAATTGAGTTTGAACCAATGCCATCAGAAATACTCTCACATCTCAAGTCAGCACATATATTGGTACATCTTTCAGACGATAGTGCAGAAGATGATATTATTTTGAGTGCTGCTTCGGTCAAAATTCCAACTGTGCTCAACGGACAGGGATTGGCGGGGAAGCTTTTTGCTGATGGAGAATCAACACGATTATGTCATCCCACAGATATTACCTGTGTGACTGATAGTATCAATATGTATCTCAATGATAATCTCGCACGTACGCAGTATACGCTCAAAGCGTACGATACTGTTTTTGAACGGGTAGAACAGGATTATCAAGGATATCTCACTGCGTATGCGCAATCGATAGAACGTTCACTACATAGAGAGAGTTAATAGGTACAGACAGGTTATTATTGGTTTCCTGTTATGTATGTGTTGTTTTATCCCAAGATATGAAATTACTCATAACCACACAAAATATTGATAAAAACGACCCTATTCTTGGGTTTTTTCATCGATGGGTTGAGGAGTTCGCCAAACATTTTGAACATATTTACGTGATATGTCTTTCTGAGGGCGAACATACTCTACCAGCAAACGTGACAGTATATTCACTTGGGAAAGAGAGCGGTGAAAACATGGTGAAATATGTGTGGAGATTTTACACGCATTTATGGACATTGAATGGGAAATATGACGCGGTGTTTTCGCACATGAACCCACACTACATTCTCCTTGGGGGGTTAGTGTGGAGACTCCAGAAAAAAAATATATTTTTTTGGAGAAATCATGCACGTATGAATATAATGACTCGTATTGCATCAGTATTTGCAAAACGCATCTTTTATACATCACCGTATGCATGTACGGCACGATATGCACACGCGGTGAAAATGCCGGTAGGAATTGACACCGAACGATTTGATAAAGAAGATGTCTTGAAAGAGAGAACCCAAAAAAAGAAGATATTGTTTTTAGGAAGATTATCTCCCGTGAAGCGTGTTGACCTACTGGTTGAAGTCGCAAAACTTTTGCCTGATACACATGAAGTGCATATATATGGCGACGCTCCTAAAAAAGATGAAATATACGGACAACAACTTCATGCACAAGCGGGTAGTAATGTATATTTTCACAATGCTGTCAAGAACACTGATACTCCTGCAATATACCGAGCACATGATGTTTTTGTAAACCTCACTCCACGAGGGAGTATGGATAAAACAGTGCTTGAAGCATCGGCATGTGGCACAATGGCTATTATTACGAATGAGTCTTTTCTCAACACCATAGACCCGATTTCATATATAGAGGATGTTTCAGTGCAGAGTATTTTAGATACAATTATACGTATCACCTCACTTGATACGCAGCTGTATACCAACAGTATGCATACAACACGAGCGAAAATAATTGAGCATGAGTCTCTGGTGAAGCTCGGTGATATGTTGTACAACTATATTCATGAACAAAATTGATTTTATCGGTATTGGAGCACAGAAGTCAGGAACGTCGTGGGCGTATGCGTGTTTGTATGAACATCCACAGATTTGTGCACCCATTAAAGAGATCCACTTTTTTAGTCGTCCGCGATTTGAGAAGGGGGGTGAGTGGTATGAATCGCATTTTAAAAAATGTGACCGTACTGCAATAGCAGGTGAATTTTCTACATCGTACCTCTATTCAAAAGACGCACCAGAGAGAATTAAAAAAATGTATCCAAACGTAAAACTCATTGCGATTCTTCGTAATCCAGTCGAGCGTGCCTACTCACAATATCGAAACGCAATTAAAGCGGGGGATATCACTGAGAAAGTCTCATTTGAGACATACTGCAGTAACGAAGAAAGTGTAAAAAATCAAGGGCTCTACTCAGAGCAACTGTTACGGTATCTTGAAATATTTTCTCGCGAACAAATATGTATACTTATCTATGAAGATATTAAGAAGGATCCAATCGCGTTTATGAAGTGTATATATCAATTTTTGGAAGTGGATGATACGTTTGTTTCAAGTATGGTCAATAGTGAAATCAATGTTGCACGTACACCGAAACTTGTTGGTCCTGAACGAGTAATGCACCACATTGCAGAATTTCTTCGTTCTCATGGCTTTGACAGATTTGTACACATGATACGCAAGACAGGGATTACTGAATGTATTCGTGCATTGAACACCTCTGGAGGGACAAAACGATATGAATCATTGCCGTTTGATGTGGTAGCATATAAGCGCCTGTTTATTGATGACGTCACCCATCTCTCTTCTCTACTTGACCGTGATATGCGAACAGAATGGAATATTTAGGCTAGTATGCAAATGAGTTCACTTAAACATAGTATTCGAGACACACTGGTTTTTTTATTTTCGGTGTCTGGTATTGCAAGGTGGTATCGTTACCAAAAGAGACGGCAAGGAACTCTTACACGCATTGTGGTTTTTCATGATGTACCAGATATGGTCTGGTTTGAATCAATGATACAAACGCTCGTAAAACAGTTTCATATTATTACACCTGAAGAATTTCAGATGGGAAAACAAAGTCCAACTATGATCAATGTGCTTATTACTTTTGATGATGGATATGCATCGTGGCAAAATGTTGCGATACCAATTCTTGAAAAGTACCATCTAAAGGCACTCTTTTTTGTAAACTCGGGACTTGTTGAACGAGCGCATAATGAGACAGATTCTGCAACATTTATGCGTGATGCACTTCGTATAACACCACGCCCGGCACTCACACTTCAGGGTTTACACGTGCTCAAAGACGCTGGTCATACAATCGGTGGTCACTCTCGCAATCATGCTGATCTCACAAAGCTTTCACCTCAAGAGCTTTGTTCAGAAATCGAGGAAGATAAATGTGCACTGGAAAAAATTCTTGGAGTTTCAGTCACTGAATTTGCATATCCCTTTGGGATGTCGTACCATGTAAATGAATCTGTGATAAGTGCGGTACAATTTGCAGGATATACCTCCGCGTACACAGCGATAAGTAGATTTGCACAGGGAAGTCAGACGTTTTGTACACCACGTATGTGTATCGAAGACAACCTTACCCCACGCATGCTTACTATATGGATTAATGGTGCGTATGATGTATTTGCATACATCAAAGAACGATGTCTATGAAACGAATACTTAAAGATAAAAAAGCCCTTATTGATGAGTGCATCACAAAGGATCAGGTAGTGCTTGATGTTGGATTCTGGGGTCAGGCAACACAGTATGATTCTTCTCGGTGGCCTCACAGTATGCTCATCCATAGTGCACGGGAGGTGTATGGTGTTGATCTTGAGTATGATGAGCACGTACTCCACGATCTGTCGCATTATAAGAAGGCAAGTGCTGAGGATTTTGATTTTGGTGAGACAAAGT